>JAFZRK010000064.1 GCA_017619905.1 Bacillota bacterium | reverse complement strand
TGTCCTTGAACTCGTCGAACAGGTCGTGAGCGAACTTCTCAGCCTCTTCGATCTGGTCTTCGGTGAACGGCTTGGCCGGGTTGGTGATGACTTCGAACTTGAACTGGTCGCCGAACTCGTTGATGAGCTTTCTCTTGTCTACGATGCCCTGGCCTGCCCAGCTGTCGATGCCGGTGCTGATGAGGTTCGGGATGAGCTCTTCGATGAATCCGCAGGAGTGCATCTCTACGAGCAGTCCTACCTTGTGGCATTCGGAAACGAACCTGGTGAGGTGCGGAACGATCATCTTCTTGTGTACCAGCGGCGAGAAGAACGCGGATCTCTGGGTGCCCCAGTCGTCATGGATGATGCACCAGTCTGCGTTGAAGTACTTGCGGAATCTCTGAGCGAAGTCGATGTAGAAATCGGTGAGCGCGGTGAAGAGCTCCTGGATGTCCTCCTCGTAGTCTTCCATTATCAGCTCCATCGCTGCTTCCTCGAAGGAGAGGAGGGAGATGAGTCTTTCGAAGTAGCCGGTGAATACCGTGAACTCAATGGCAAGATCCGTGTTGAGGTAATCTGCGTGTCTCTTTGCGATGTCTTCCCAGTCGATCTCGTCGAGGTTCGGGAACACCATCTTTTCCTTCCATTCGGAAACTTCGTCCAGTATGGGCTTGATGCTGATGGATCCGCCGGCGCCGGGTTCGTATTCCCACTCGATGTTGAACCAGCCGAGTCCGCCGCCCTTGGTGTTGTCGAAGGGCTCCTGTTCCTTAACGAAAGCGCGGGCTACGTACTCGCAGATCTCCTTGGGCTGGAAGCCCTTCTTGTCTGTTCCTACCGGCTTCCATTCCCAGTTGCCGCCTTCAAAGAATGCATGTAAGTTTTCCTTGGGTGTCATTTTTCTCTCCTCTAAATATTACTCAAAAAACATTGATTCCATATACAGATCCGAAAACTCGGGCTGCTGAGCAAGGTTGATGCATTCGGTCTCCACCGATGCGGGCTCGAACTTTTTTTCGGCGCCCAACAGTATCATTATAGCACCGGATAGGGCCGCATTTCCAATTACTTTTGCATTATCCTGCAGTTCTTTCGGGAATACCCCCACTCTGACCGCGCTGTCCAGGGTTATGTACGATCCGAATCCGCCGGCTATGTACAGAGTCTTTATATCTTCCTCCGTAAGACCTTCGCGGTTTATGAGGGTCTTTATGCCTCCGCAGATGGCTGCCTTGGCGAGCTGCACCTGACGGACGTCCTTGGGCTGGAGCACCACGCCGGGGGCGAACTCGTAGGGCTCGGGCATTGCTCCGGTCTCGTCTATGACTTCCAGATCCAGAAGCGTCGCTATTGCGTCCATTATTCCGCTGCCGCAGATGTGCGTTGGCTCCGTGTTTCCTATGACGGAGAACTTCGGCTTTCCGTCTTTTATCCAGACGTGGTCAATGGCTCCGTCCGCCGCGTGTCCGCCGCAGCTTATGCCTGTGCCTTCGAACGCGGGTCCGCAGGCCGTTGCGCAGCAGGTGAGCTTTCCCTTGTCGTAGAGAGCTATCTCTCCGTTGGTGCCCAGGTCTACCAGCAGGGCGGTCTCGTCCTTTGGGATAAGTCCGCTGGCGACTATGGCTGTGTATATGTCCGCGCCCACGAAAGCTCCGAAGCAGGGCGGGTAGTATATGCCGTCTTCCTCGTAGCCGAACAGGCAGTCCGCTATGAACGGCGTGTAGGCGAGGGTGGTGGGCATGCGTCCCGTGTACAAGTAGAGCATGGTGGTGTTGCCCGTGATGACGGTCTTTCTGATGTCCGCGTCCGTAAGGCCGTTCAGTTTAAGGGCGTGTTCCTTAAGATCCTGCACGGTCTCCTTGATGAGTCCCTCCAGCACAGGAAGCTTGCCTTTTTCTATGGAGGCCTGTATCCTGCCTATTACGTCCGCGGAGAGCAGGCGCTGGGGGTTCTCCCTGGATACTGCGGGCAGCAGGGCTCCGGTCTTGAGATCTATGATCCTTGCGACTACGGTGGTGGTGCCTATGTCCACGGCCAGACCGTATCCGTCCTGCTCTTTGATGGTGAACTCCGGCATATCGCCGTCGGTCTTGATCTTGTTGAGGATCTTCTTTTCCGGGAGATACAGCTCGCCGCCTTCGTCCAGACGGGCCTGGCAGCACAGGATCTTCTTTCCGTTGAAGTAAGCGCTGCATTTTCCGCAGGTGCCGTTGCCTCCGCAGGGGGTGGCAGGCATGAGGCCGTTGGCTTCCAGCAGTTCGGAGAGCTTTACTGTTCCGGAGAATTCCAGATCGGTCTCTTTATTCTGAGAATAGACCTTTAATACTTTCAGTTCTTCATTATCCATCTTGGTAAATTATATAACGTCCGGGAATATGTTTCATTTTGCAGGATTACAATAAAAAAATAAAATTATTGTAAAAAAAATCTGCGGGTTTTTATGATTTTTTTGAACAAATATGTTCACAATCATCACAATTCGTGCTATATTTACCTTGTAAACTATTTTACCAAAAGTATTCTGTCTTATCAAGGAGTTCACTTGGCACAAAGAGCAGTCATCGACATCGAACTTGCTGAAAGCTGCGTCCAGGCTTTCGGAACAGCAAGCGGAATGGGATGCGAGCTCTGCGCCCCGGACGGAAGTGTGATAGCCGCCAGCGGATACAGCTGCGGCGTCTGCGAAGTCTGTTCCGGTACAGGAGTCTCCAAACAAGACTGCAAGCGGCTTCACAGCTTTACGGCAAAAGCTTCCGAGCGCGAGGACGGAAAGTACCTCTACGAATGTCCAATGGGTCTTTCCTGCATAACCTCCGCAGTCCCCGATGCAAAGGGGCAGCTCAACCGGCTTACTGCCGGGCCCTTCATAATGGAGGACCTTCAGGACTTCCGCGATTACGACCTTTCCGGCGTAATGAGACTGGATCCTGAAACTGTGGACGCGGTAATGGGACGTATGGGGCAGGTGCCCTGTATAGATCCCAGACGGGTCAACGCATTTTCCCAGCTTCTGGTCTACTCCGCTGCCTTCCTGAGCGAAGTAGACCGGAAGAGCGAGGATTACCTGGCTCGCATGGAGGAGGGCGCTGTAATTGCCTGGGCCAAGGCGAACAGGATAGACCCCGCCGCTACGGTAAAACTGGTCAACAATTATATCGAAGATAACTACGCAAAGGACATATCCCTGCTGGATATCGCGAAGTACGCGGGCATGACCACCTCGTACCTGTGCCGCCTCTACAAGAGGGAGTGCGGGTCAACGGTAAACGCCCGTCTGACGCAGCTGCGGATAGAGAAGAGCAAGGAGCTGCTTGCTGCAGGCGTTCCGATCGCCGAGACCGCTAAGCGCTGCGGCTTCTCGGACCAGAGCTACTTCACCAAGGTCTTCAGACAGGTGGAAGGGACCACTCCTCTGCGATACAAGAAGAACACGTAAACACAATACCTGAATTCTTTATAATACTTTCTGTGCTGGATGTTGCCGGGCAGCCCTCAAGGGCCACCCGGCAATGTCTTTTTTATGCCGCGTGTTCGTGGGAGGCGATATACGCGGCGCTAAAACGCATTATGCAAGCGCCCCGAAGCACGTTGTTAGCACTCTTGCGTGATGAGTGCTAAAAATCACAGTCCCTTCACATTTCCGTAAATAAAGCGTCACAATGGGACGGTATCCTTTTGTTGAAAAAAAGAAAAACAGAAGGAGGACAAAACAATGTTCGAACTTACACCTTACGCACGCAGATATATGAGAAGCTACAATCCGTTCCCGGAGTTCCGCACGGACATCACCGAAAAGGACGGGAACTACGTTCTGGAGGCAGATCTTCCCGGCTTCAAGAAGGAGGACATCCACATCGACCTTAAGGACGAGACGATGGTCATCACCGCCACCAGGAACAACGAACACGAGGAAAAGGACAGCGAGGGCAGGGTCATCCGTTCCGAAAGGAGCTTCGGCAGCTACAGCAGAAGCTTCGACATCAGCGGTGTGGATGCCGAGAATATCACCGCTTCCTATACTGACGGCGTTCTTAAGCTGACGCTGCCGAAGAGACAGCCGGAAGAACCGAAGACCAAGAGGCTGGAGATCAAGTAAGCCGCGTGTTTGATGCATCATGACGCGTCGCGGGCCGGGGCGGGAAGCTCCGGCCTTTTTCACACAAAAAACATCGTTTCCACCTGCATCGTATGGTATAATACCCTTGGACGCAGGGGACTGCGCCGAAAGAAATCATTATAAAGATCATCAAGATCAAAAGGAGGATAAAAATGCCGAGTCCCGGAACGATCATCGGAATAGTCGTCGCTGTAATAGTAGTGATTTTTCTGATCAGATGCATAGTTATAGTACCGCAGGCGTACGCCTACATAGTTGAGCTCCTTGGTAAGTACAAGAGCACATGGGGCGCAGGCCCGCACTTCAGGATCCCCATCCTGTACAAGATAAAGAAGAGAGTCTCCTTAAAGGAGCAGGTAGCGGACTTCGAACCGCAGCCCGTTATCACCAAGGATAACGTAACCATGCGCGTAGACTCCGTAGTATTCTTCTACATCTTCGACCCGAAGGCATTCGCGTACGGCGTTGAAAGACCGCTGGCAGCCATCGAGAACCTGTCCGCTACGACCCTTCGTAACATAATCGGTTCCATGACGCTGGATGAAACGCTCACCAGCCGTGACGCCATAAACGCCCGCATCACTGCCATCCTTGACGAAGCCACCGACAAGTGGGGCATCAAGGTAAGCCGTGTAGAGGTAAAGAACATAGAGCCGCCCAAGAGCATCCAGGACGCAATGGAAAAGCAGATGAAGGCGGAGCGCGAAAAGAGAGAAGCGATCCTTACCGCAGAAGGTAAGAAGCAGTCCGCGATCACCATGGCAGAAGGTGAAAAGCAGGCAGCCATCCTCCACGCTGAGGCCGTTAAGGAACAGCGCATCAAGGAGGCAGAAGGTGAAGCCGAAGCTCTGCTCGCGGTACAGCGCGCAAAGGCCGAGTCCATCCGGCTCATCAACGAGGCAGCTCCGGGCGAGGGCTACATAAAGCTCAAGTCCTTCGAGACCGCGGAGGCAATGGCTGACGGCCAGGCCACCAAGATAATAGTTCCCTCGGATATCGCAAATCTGGCGGGGACCATCGCAGCACTTAAAGAAAGCGCTAAATAACCATGGGAGAAGCTTTTTCCATAATATTCGGTCTGATATGGATGTTCGTGGTCATCTCGATCATAGTTAAGATCGCGGCCGGAGCTTCCAAGGCGTCCAGGACCCAGCAGCAGATCCGTCAGAACCTGCAGCAGCCGCAGCGCATGGTGTCGCCGCAGTCGCAGGGTGGACGCACCGGAGGACAGCAGAACTTCCGCAGCGTTCCCGGAGCCACTTACGGCAGCAGCAGTACCGGAAGCCGCAGCTCTTATTCGGGATATAACTCTGCTCCGGTGGACGTCAAGACCACCAGCGTGCTGTTCGAGGACCGCAGGAACGACTGGCTCGCCCAGCAGTTCCGTGAGGAGGCAGCTGCGAAGAGGAGCGGCATGCTTGCCGATCTGGGCGCTCTCCACGAGGCGGAATGCGCGGCGGATACGCTGAAGCGCGAGCACGTAAAGCGCCACAACACCACGGGCATCAACAAGCGGACCTTCAAATAAGGCGCGTTCGGCGCCATTCAGGCGGCGCCGCGGGCATTGCCTGCGCGCAAGCTTAGCGTTGCGCCGGCAACAAAAGAGTGATAGAATTACCCTTGACCGATACGGTCGGGGGTTTTCTTATGGCCGAAGAAAAACAAGTAAGAATTAAAAGGGAAAAGAAGTCCAGTCTGGTGATCGCCGCCGTTCTGCTGATGATCGTGTTCGGCGCAGTGACGGGCGCGCTGTCCCTGGCTTTGGGAACAGGAGGCCTGGGCTTCGAAGTTTTCAAAAGCTACTTTCAGAATTACTGGCTTCTTATATTCAACCTTGCGCCTGTGGCGCTTCTTCACGTTGCGGTATACATGCTCGTCGGAAGGCCCTGGCTGGCTTTCCTGATCTCCTCCGGAGGCGTGCTGTTCTTCAGCTTTCTGGAGCGGATAAAGATCAAAGCCGTATCCGACGTAATATGGTTTTCGGACATAGTGTCCGGCGAAGCGTTCGATTACGTCCGCGATTCCTCCGCGATAAAGCTGGACCTCCTGAGCATTGCGTGCGTGGTATACCTTATCGCTGTCACCACCTTGCTGCTTGTCCTGTTCCTTAAGAGAAAGTCTCCGTGGTTCGCCGGGCGGATCATCTTCTTCGCGGTACTTGCGGGCGCTTCCATATGGGGCTTCAAAGAGGCGACGAACGTTGAAAAATACAGCGAACTTACGCGCAACGACGGGTGCGTGGATACCGCTTACGAGTATCAGAGGTACGTGTCTAAGGGCTTCGTATATCCGCTGATGCTCTCGGCTGCAGAAAAGGGGTACGCGGACGCGCCGGGCGGTTATTCCGCCGAGAGCGCGGCTGCTCTGCTGGATAAGTACCCGGCGGAGGACGCGGCAGCAGACGTAAAGACGAGTCTCATAGTGATCCAGCTGGAATCCTTCGCGGATATAAGGGGATACGGTCTCGAAGGTCTGGACGAAGAGCTTGCCTACGCGTACGAGGAGTACGATCGGATAAGGGGCCGCGCGGTGACCGGAACGCTGGTAACGGCAAAGACGGACGCCGGCAGCGCCGATCCTGAGCGCAGGGTGCTGACGGGCTTCGTGTCTCCGGGCACCATCAGGACGTATACCAATTCCTACGTGCAGTACCTGCGTTCGCTGGGGTTCAGGACCGCAGGCATCTATCCGGGCGGATCAAAGCAGATGGGGCGCGGCAGGATAAACGAATATCTGGGATTTGAGGACTTCAGGTATTCCATCCTGGGCTCGGAAGAGCTTCCAGGGCTGTTCTCCAATTCCGACTGGATACTGTATTCCAAGGTCTACGACCTCTGGAAGGAGGGTACGGACTCCGGCGCGGAGAGACAGTTCATTTTCGCTGAGTCCACACAGAACGCCGGCCCATACAGCAAGCGTTTCGTGATCAGCGGAAGCGGCGCGGATGCACCGGAAGACGAAGGAAACAGCGCGCCGGCAGTTACTCAGATCCGCAACTACCTGGACGGCGTCAGGAACACTTTCTTCTACCTGAGCGCCATGCTGGACCGGCTCGAGGCCGAACAGGAGCCGGTGGCCGTGCTGATCTATTCCGACCACGGTCCGGACCTGGACTACGGCGCGGAGGAAGAGGGCGCGTGCACGGATACAAGATACATATTCTGGCTCAACAGCGCAGCGGCGCAGGCAGCAGGCATTCAGACCAACGGCGTCGGCAGGACAGTTTCTCAGAACTACCTGCTGCCGGAGGTGTTCAGCGTCCTGGGCTTCGGCGGGCCGTCGTTCCTTAAGGCGTCGCAGGCGCTGTCGGAAGAAGTGCCGGTAATGCTGGAAGGCGGACTGTACATGACCGGCGGGTCTTCGGAACTTGCGAAGGAACTTCCGCTGGAGCTTCAGAGCAGGGTATACGACTACAGCTACATGGAATACTACGAAAAGGCAACTTTCAGATACAAGCGCTGACGCGGGGAGCAGAAACATGCAGCAGAAAGACATCAAACTGATACAGAAGTCCACGCTTTTTGCGGGGCTTACGGACGCGGAGACGGAACGCATGCTCCGCTACCTTAAGGCAGAGGAGAAGAACTATAAGGAAGGCGAGTACCTGCAGCGTCAGGGCGGTCCCATGGACCACTTCGGCTACGTGCTTTCCGGCGTGGTGCAGGTGTACCGCGACGAGCCGGACGGAACGCGGCTGATCATGGCAAGCAACGGCGCGGGCGACAGCTTCGGCGAATCCCTGTGCTTCCTGCGCGTGCAGGAGGTGCCGGTGTATATAATCGCTGCCGAGGACTGCAGGGTGCTGTGGCTGAAGAT
>JAFZRK010000063.1 GCA_017619905.1 Bacillota bacterium | reverse complement strand
CGGCGTGTATCAGTTCCGGGAACGTAAGCTGGACTATTCCGTCCGCGAACACGAAACCGTGCTCCGCTATGAACGCCTGAAGCTCCGGCGACAGCGAAGCAACGCTCTGTCCATTGGCGATGTACAGATCCCAGAGCTCCGGGTTGTACATGTTGCCGAATGGCAGGTTGGTGAGCAGCATTCCGAAGGCGATGCCTACGAGCAGCAGTGGCTCGAATTTCTTGACAAGACCCAGGTACAGGAGCACGCAGGCGATGACGATCATTACGATCTGGCGCCAGTCCGCGAACAGCCCGTAGAATCCAGAAGTCTGTCCCAGTCTTCCCAATGTTGCGATTATGTTTGCCATTTTTACTCTCCTAGATGACGAGGAGCAGGTCTCCGGTGGCGACTACTGCGCCCTTGGAGGTAGCGATCTGCTTGACGGTGCCGTCCTGCGGCGCGAGCACTTCGTTCTCCATCTTCATAGCTTCTATGATGAGGAGGACATCGCCGGACTTGACTGCCTGACCCTGGGTGACCTTGATGTTGAGGATGTTTCCGGGGAGCGGCGAAGTGATCTTGCATCCGTCGACAGCAGCGGCTGCGGGAGCAGCGGCAGGAGCGGGAGCAGCAGCGGGCGCAGGAGCGGCAGCTGCCGCGGGATCGGCCTTGGGAGCGGGTGCCTTGGGCGCTTTGATCTCGTATTCGTCTATGAGCATTGCCTGGCCGTCTTCGACGACTACTTCGTAGACCTTATTGTTTAAATTGACTTTGTACTTCATGATGTTCATTCCTTTATTTCCCTTATCGACTTAAACCTGAGTTCGTTGAGCGGCTTGCCGAGGGCGTCCGCAACTATTGCCATGATCATTGCCGCATCCTTAGGATCGGTGTTGTAGAGCTTTATGTCTCCTGCGGTTCCGGGAGCCGGGCCTTCCTTCTTTACGGGAGCGGGCTCGGCAGGCGCTTCTTCAGCGGGGGCCGTCGCAGCAGCTGCCTCTGTCTGCGCTTTCTTGGCAGCGCTCTTGTCTGTCGCCTTGACGAGGATCTTGATGATCAGCATTATCAGCACCAGAGCGAAGAACACTACCAGCATTCCCAGGATGGCGTACAGGACGCCGTCACCGAAGGTAAGGGTATTGACCGCCTGAGCGGGACCAGTGGTTGTTACTTCCATTACTTGACCTCCTCAATGCTGAACGTGCAGATGTTCTCTTCTCTGGCCTTGCGTTCTTCGAGGAACTTTTCCGCTACGGACGGGAAAGCGATGTAGCTGAGCACGTCTTCGTCGGTCTTGGCGAGTTCGCCGAGCCTCTCCTGCGCCTTCTCGAAGGTGTCGGTGGGGAGCGTCTCGGCGTAGCGGCCCTCGATGGGCTTTACGTCGCCGAGGATCTTCTTCCTGACTTCCTCGTTGATGGGAGCCGGGGTCTTGCCGTATTCTCCGCGGCAGTATGCCTTTATCTCGGAGCTTACGTTCTTGTATCTTTCGCCTGCGAGCACGTTCTGAACAGCCATGTTTCCTACGAGCTGGCTGGTGGGAGTTACGAGCGGCGGGAAGCCCATGTCCTCGCGGACCTTCGGGGTCTCCTTGAGTGCTTCCTCGAACTTATCGGAGGCGTTGAGCATCTTCAGCTGGCTGAGCAGGTTGGAGAGCATTCCGCCCGGGATCTGGTACTGCAGGCATTCGGTGTCTGTGGTGAGGGAGATGGGATTGAGAGTTCCTTTCTCCAGGAATTCCGCTCTGATCGGCTTGAAGTAAGCCGCGATCTTGTGCAGCGACTCCTTGTTGAGTCCGGTGTCGTATCCGAACTCTCTGAGCGCGAACGAGAGCGTTTCCGTTGCGGGCTGGGAAGTTCCGCCGGAGAACGGGGAGATTGCGGTGTCTATGACGTCCGCTCCGGCTTCCACGCCCTTGAGGTAAGTCATGAACGCAAGACCGGTGGTGCAGTGTGTGTGCATTACTACCGGCAGATCCACGGCATCCTTGATGGCGGATACGAGATCATACGCGTTCTTGGGGGTGAGCAGGCCGGCCATATCCTTGATGCATATGGAGCCGACGCCCATGCTTGCCATTTCCTTTACCAGCTTTACGTAGTTGTCCAGAGTGTGGACGGGGCTGATGGTGTAGGAGATGGCGCCGGAAGCCATGGCTCCGGACTTTACGGTCTCTTCGATGGCGACCTTAAGGTTGTCGACGTCGTTGAGCGCGTCGAAGATCCTGATGATGTCTATGCCGTTCTCCACGGATGCTCTTACGAAGCGGCGGACGATGTCATCAGGATAGTGTGCGTATCCGAGGATGTTCTGGCCGCGCAGGAGCATCTGCAGCTTGGTGTTGGGCATTGCAGCGCGGATCTTTCTGAGTCTTTCCCACGGATCCTCGTTGAGGAACCTGAGGCAGACGTCGAATGTTGCCCCGCCCCAGACCTCGCAGGAATAGTATCCGGCCTTATCCATTTCGGAGAGGATGGGCTCGAACTTCTCGTAAGGCAGGCGGGTCGCGATGAGCGACTGGTTGGCGTCACGCAATACAGTTTCAGTGAATCGAATCATTAGCTTACCTCGTTTTTTGCAAAAACTATAAATCATTTTATGAAATTATAACATATTTATTAATGCCCTGCCATATTAAAACGGCATTCCCGTCTGTCATATTTCTAACAAAAGTGCTATACTTTTAACAAATGGAAAACGCCGATATTGCTTACAAATGCAAAGCGGAAGACGACGGTCTGCTGGTTAAGGAGATACTGCGCCTGCGCCTTAAACTGAGCTCGCATCTGCTCAAGAAGATAAAGCCGCTGGGGGGCATAATGCTCAACGGCGAAAGGTGCGGAGTAAGGCACAGAGTAAAGCCCGGGGACGTGGTAAGCGTCCGTTATCCGGAGGAGACCAGCTATTTCGAGCCGCAGGACATTCCGCTGGACGTCGTTTATGAGGACGCGGACCTGCTGATAGTCAACAAGCAGGCGGGTCTTATAGTGCATCCTACGCACAATTTCCCGGACGGAACTCTTGCCAACGCTCTGGCATTCCGCATGCAGCAGACGGGGGAGGTCTTCAAACCCAGGTTCGTCAACCGTCTGGACATGAACACTTCCGGGCTGCTGATCGTAGCTAAGAACGCACGCTGCCAGGACTTCTTATCTAATGAGATGGCTGCGGACAGGTTGGACAAGATCTACACGGCGATAGTGCACGGCATTACGGAACCCTCCGGTACGATCGACCAGCCGATACTGAAGGATCCGAGCCACAAGGCCAGACGCATGGTGTCGCCGGACGGGTATCCGTCCGTTACGCACTACAGGACGCTGGATACCTTCGATCTGAAGGATACCGGGCAGCTGCAGGGCTACAGTCTCGTGGAACTTAAGCTGGACACCGGAAGGACGCATCAGATAAGGGTGCACATGACTCACATCGGCCATCCGCTGGTGGGGGACGAGCTCTACGCGCAGCTGTACGGATACGCGGAGGATCCGGAGTGGATGCCCAGGCAGGCTCTGCACGCCGGAGCTCTGTCGTTCGCGCATCCGGCCGACGGACATACGGTCAGCGTTTCCGCCAAGCCTCCGGAGGACATGCTCGATTGCCTGTCTTTGCTTCGGAAAATGCTTGTAGAACAAGGCAAAACAGAGTAAAATCAGATTAGCAAATAATGTTATTTTAAACAGGAGGATATACTAATGATCAAGATCGGAATCAACGGATTCGGACGCATCGGCCGTCTTACAGCGCGCGAAGCTACCCGCAGGGGAGACATGGACATAGTCGCCATCAACGCGCCGGACAAGACCCCCGAGATGCTGGCCTATTATTTCATGTATGACACGGTCCACGGCAAGTGGGAAGGCACCGTGGATTATGACGAGAACCATCTCATCATAAACGGCAAGGCCATTCCGCTGCTCAACGACCGCAACCCCGCAAACCTCGGATGGGGCAAGCTCGGAGCTGAGTACGTAGTCGACTGCACAGGCGCTTTCCTTACAGAAGAAAGCGTTCAGCCGCATCTGGCCGCCGGCGCCAAGTTCGTTCTCATGAGCGCTCCCGCAAAGGACAAGACACCGATGTTCGTATACGGCGTAAACCACGAGACCTTCGACCCGAAGCTCTCCACCGCTTCCGCCGCGTCCTGCACCACCAACTGTCTTGCTCCTCTGGCAAAGGTGCTCAACGATAAGTTCGGCATAGTCGAAGGACTCATGACCACCGTACACGCGGCTACCGCCACCCAGTTCGTAGTGGACGACTACTCCAAGAAGAACTTCCGTCTGGGCCGTACCTGCTACGACAACATAATCCCGTCCACCACCGGCGCAGCCAAGGCTGTGGGCAAGGTAATCCCGTCCCTGCAGGGCAAGCTAACCGGAATGTCCATGCGTATCCCGTCCCCGGACGGATCCGTAGTAGACCTTACCGTAAGCCTGGCCAAGGAGACCACTTACGAGGAAGTATGCGCGGCCGTTAAGGAAGCCTGCGAAGGCGAGCTGAAGGGCGTAATGCGCTACGAGGATCAGCCCATCGTTTCCACCGACATCATCGGCGAGACCAACGCCAGCGTATTCGACGCCCAGGCAGGCATCGCTCTGAACGGTCACTTCATGAAGCTGATCGCGTGGTACGACAACGAGTACGGCTTCACCTGCAACATGCTCCGTCTGCTTGCGCACATCGCGAAGGTAAAGGGATAAGCAGAGAACGGTCCTAATGGGCCTCTGAGTAAAGCATTCAAAAACTCCCGCATCATTTCCGGTGCGGGAGTTTTATTGTATTGGTCTGAGCGCTCGTGAGTTTTCCTGCTGAGTGGATATTCAGATCTCGTTCCGGGAAGAGTCATCCGTAAAGCCGGTGTACTGAGCGGGGTCATCGTAACCCGTATGGTAACGCCAGGGATTCACTAAACGGAAGATGCTGCGCCTGAATCCGGTGCCTACATTCACCCGGTTTATCATCTCGAATCCGCGGAAAGGCGGCATGTAAGTGATGATGTCGTTGACGTCCGCAAAGTTCCAGCACTCGCTGCAAAGGGAGGCGAGGTATCTCTTCATGAGATCGGCGTTCTCGCGCACGCATTTGAAAGGACGCACGCTGCCGAAGGTAAAGAGGTGCGGCTTTATCCCGTAGTTGAAGCTCAGGTCCTGTGCGCACAGGATGGCCTGTCCCGAACCGAGGGACCATCCGATGATCTCCGTCTCGGCGTCGGGATGATCCTGGTGCATAAGGTACCACTGTTTGCGGATCTCGCGCTTTATGGTAAGGTACATGTCTCCCCAGCCGCGGTGCACGCGGAGCTGCAGCTGCTGGTCCTCGAACTTGATGGAATCGTAGTACTTTACAGCAAATTCGCCGACATTGGCCACCCAGTCAGAAAAGCCGACCGTGCGCTGGAAATTCAGCTGTATCACATTGCGTTCTTCTTCGAAGTGTATCTCGTAGTTGACTTCATGTCCTATGCCCAGCAGGCGCTCCAAGGCAGTGGTGCTGTATTCCACCGCGGTGTAATTAATGGGGTAGGTAACAGTACCTTTGTGATTGAAGTCCTCGCTGGTATTGATGAAATACTGTTCGAAAGGCAGCCGGTAATAACCCAAGGAAGATCCTCCCTTTCTGAAACTGTCTGATTTATAAAACAGGGCTTCCGGCGAGCGACGGACGCTGCCGGAAACCCTTTTAAGTTACGTTCCGGTACCGGAGTACCATATGCGGATGCTACTCGGTCCTGAAGCGTTTCTGCGCAATGTAGGTGGTGTGCAGCAGTTCGTGGGCCTTGTGGCTTCCGGGCTCGCCCAGGTAGGTGTCGTAGAGTTCCTTTATTGTCGGGTTCTCGTGGGACTTTCTGAGCGGCATCTTCTCGTCCTGCTTGTACAGGGCCTTGGCGCGCAGTGCCTTAAGATCCGCGTGTCCGCGGACGTCCGCCGGCTGGTAGGGCTGGCCGCCGCCGTTCACACAGCCGCCAGGGCAGCACATGAACTCCACGAAATCGTACTGGAGCTCGCCGCTCTTGATGCCTTTGAGCACCTTCTTGATGTTGTGGACGCCGGAAGTGACGCATACTCTTACGGTCTTGCCGGGCAGTTCGTAGCTGGCCTCCTTTATGTCCTTGGTGCCGCGGACTTCCTTGAACTCCAGCGGTCCCATCTCGCTGCCGGTGACAACGGCTACGACAGTTCTGAGGGCAGCTTCCATGACGCCGCCGGTGGCTCCGAAGATGACGCCTGCGCCGGTAGCCATGCCCAGCAGCGGGTCGCACTCTTCGTCCTTAAGCGATGTGAACATTATGCCGGCCTTCTCGATCATGCGGCCGAGCTCTCTTGTGGTGATGGAGATGTCGACGGGCATGCAGCCGTTGGGCAGACGCTGCTCTTCGCGCTTGCACTCGTACTTCTTGGCGGTGCAGGGCATTATGCAGACTACCACGATGTCCTTGGGATCTATGCCTTCTTTTTCCGCGTAGTAGGTCTTTACCATGGAGCCGAACATCTGCTGCGGGCTCTTGCAGGACGATACGTTCGGAATGAATTCCGGGAAGTCCTGCTCGAGGAACCTGATCCATCCGGGGCTGCAGGATGTGAACAGGGGCAGGGTGCCGCCGTTCTGCAGTCTGTGGAGGAACTCCGTTCCTTCTTCCATGATGGTAAGGTCCGCGGCGTTGTTGACGTCGAACACCTTGT
>JAFZRK010000003.1 GCA_017619905.1 Bacillota bacterium | reverse complement strand
TCATACGGCCGGCGGAATTAATATGCGGCGCAATCCCGAACGAAATATTATACGACGTTAATTTCTCCGGATGCAGTCCGATCTCTTCCATTAATACCATCAGCCCCGGCCGTTCCCGCTTCCGGATCCGGTCGAATCCGTATTTTGCCAGCGTGCGGTTTTCCCCGGTCAGCGGCACTACATCGGCGATGGTAGCAATCCCGGCCAGATCGAGGGTATGGTTCAGCATCTGTTTCGGCAGGCCCCTTGTCCTACCGATGGCCTGTGCCAGTTTGAACGCCACGCCGCAGCCGCAGAGCTCGCTGAACGGGTAGTTTCCGTCCCTCTTGGGATTTACGAAGATGCAGTCCGGATCCATTCCTTCCCGCAGGATATGATGGTCCGTCACGATGACGTCCATGCCCAGCTCCCTGGCGTGGGCCACCTCGGCCGGACTGGTGCTTCCGCAGTCCACGGTGATGAGCACGTCCGCGCCCTGCTGCCTTATCTTATCGACGGCGCCGACGCTGAGGCCGTAGCCGTCCGAGAACCTGCTGGGAACGTAGCTGAACACCTTGTCCGTAAGGCAGGTCAAAACGCTGGTCATAAGAGCCGTGGACGTTATTCCGTCCGCGTCGTAGTCTCCGTAGACACAGATGGTCCTTCCGCTGTCCGCCGCATCGATGAGAAGTTCGGCGGCTTCCTTAAGGTCCGTAAGGAGGAACGGGTCGTACGTCACCTTGGGGGCAGGCGACAGAAAGTCCTCCAGATCGGACGCGGGTATGCCGCGGTTGGTCAGTATATTGAGCACGGAAGCAGGGACTCCTAAAAGCCCCTGCTCCTGATCGTTGTTTTCACGGGCTATCACCCATCTAGCCATATCAGAACTTACCCGGAGTTACATACTGCAAAGGATCTTTGTAGTTTCCGTTGATCCTTACTTCAAAGTGTATATGCGGACCGGTGGATCTTCCGGTCGAGCCGACCAGAGCGATGACATCTCCGCGTTTTACCTTATCGCCTACCCTGACCAGAATCTTGCTGGAGTGAGCGTACAGCGTTACCACTCCGCCGCCGTGGTCTATCATCACGTAGTTGCCGTATCCGTCGCTGGACGCGGTGCGGATTATCGTACCGTCCGCCGCGGCGAGGATGTCCGTTCCTTTAGCGGCGCCGATGTCGATACCGGTATGCATCTTATAATACCCGAGTATCGGGTGGAGACGCATTCCGAACACGTCCGTTATTCTTTTGCTGGACCTGGACGGCCAGCCCATGACGCCTCCGGAATACTCGCCGCTGCTCTGAAGCTTAAGTATATCCGCCTTCAGAGCATCGGCCTCTTTGTTCATTGCGTCGATGGAAGCTTCCAGAGCGGCGTTGTTCTTTTCTATCTGCTTTTTAAGGGAGGCGACCGTGGACATGTCCTTGTCGAGCGCGGCCTTCTTGGAGTCCAGCTCGGCCTGCTTCTCCTCCAGCTCCGTCTTGAGAGCTACCAGCTCGTCCTTTTTCTCCGTGACTTCTCCGTACTGTTTTTCGAGAGAGGCGATGAGATCGGCATCCGACTGGGTGATGCGCTTCATCATCTCCACGTTGGTAAGGAGCTCCGTCATGCTGGAGGAACCCAGAATGACGGCTACCATGCTGGCGTCTCCCTGCTTGTACATGGTCCTGAGGCGGCTCATGAGGGCCTCGTTCTGGTCCACGATCCTTAACTGGATGTCGTCAAGCTCCGCAAGGACCTGCGTCACCCTCTCCTTGGTGGCGTTAAGATCCTCCGTAAGGAGGTTTATCTCCACCTGAGTATCGTTGATCTGCCTTTCGTAGCTGGTGATCTCGGCCTGCAGCTCCTGTGCCTGCTTCTTGCCTTCGGACAGTTCCCGCTCGGACTTTATGATGTTCGAGCGCAGGTCGTCGTAGTCCTGCTGCTTCTCGTAGACACTGTCTCCGAATACCAGCGGAGACAGCAGCGGAGCGCAGACGCAGACCAGAGCCATCACCAGGATGACTGCCTTGAGAGCTGTTTTGCCTTTACCCTTTCTTTTCATTTTATCCCCCTAATAAACTGCTTCCCTAAACAGTTTCCCCTTTACGGTTGAGATAGCGCCTCATGGACACTATGCTTCCGCAAGCTCCTATGCCAATACCCAGGGCAAAGAATATCCAGATGATGTTCTTAATAAGGAACTGCGGATCCACGAGCGAAGCAGAGAAGAGCTGGAACGCCTGCTCTCCCAGTGTTTCGCAGAGCCGTGTATAAATAACTGACGACAGAACTATCGAGATGGCCGCGGATATGCAGCCGATTATTATTCCCTCCAGAAACATGGGGCCTCTTATGAACCAGTTGGTAGCGCCCACGTAGCGCATGTTCTGGATCTCGTCCTGCCGCGCCATTACCGTAAGCTTTATGGTATTGGACACGACCACCAGGGAGACGACTACCAGGAATATGATGACTATGAGGGCTCCTTTCTGTATGGTGTTGGAGACCTTTATCACCTTGCCCACTTCCTCCCTGTAGAAGCGGACGTCCTCCACGCCGGGAAGACTGGCGGCCGTAGTTGCTATGAAATCTCCGGACTCGAGCTCGGAGAGAGTTATCCTTATGGAATTGGGCAGCGGGTTGTCCGCGAGCCCGTCCAGCAGGTAGGCGTTGCTGCCCCAGCGGGTCTTGAACTCCTCCATCGCCTGCTCTTTGGTTATGTATTCGGCATTCTCCACGCCCTGCATCTCCTTGATGCTGGTGATCATGTTGGCCGCCTGCTCCTTGGTGGTCTCGTCCTTAAGGAAGACCTCTATGGTGCCGAACTGGTCCTTTATGTTCTCCGTAAGGAAGCTGACGTTTACCGTAAGGAAGAAGAACAGCGCCAGAATCAGCATCATGGCCGTGATGGCGAATATGGAGGCCAGACTCATCCCCTTGTTCTTGAAGCCGTGCCTGAATGCCTGTTTTAACGAATAGAGAACGCCTCTAATCATCGAACCCGTAGTCTCCTCCCCTGCTGTCGCGGATTATGGTGCCCTCGTCTATGGAAATGACGCGTTTCTGCATGCGTTTTACTATGTCCTTGGCGTGAGTTACCATCACCACGGTGGTGCCGCGCTTGTTGATCAGTTCCAGGAGCTGCATTATCTCCCAGGCCGTATCCGAATCCAGGTTGCCGGTGGGCTCGTCCGCTATGAATATGCGCGGGTTGTTTATTATGGCCCTGGCTATGGCGACCCTCTGCTGTTCTCCGGCGGAGAGCTCGCTCGGGTAGTTGTTCGCCTTATCCTCGATGCCCATTACGGACAGCATCTGCGGGACCTGCCTGTCTATGGTGCGCCTGCTGCAGCGTACCACTTCCATGGCGAACGCGACGTTGTCGAATACGGTCTTGTTGTCCAGAAGCTTGAAGTCCTGGAAGACCATGCCGATGTCTCTTCTTAAGAACGCGACGTCCCTGTTGGACATTTTGCTGAGCGGCTTTCCCTCTACGTAGACCTCGCCTTCGTCCGGCTCGATCAGCTTGGAGATGAGCTTTATGAAGGTGGATTTTCCGGAGCCCGTGGGACCTACGACAAATACAAAATCGCCCTGATCTATATGGAGGGTCGCATTTTTAAGTGCCACAGTATCCGCGTAGACCTTGGTCACGTTCTTGAAATCGATCAACAGGACATCTCCTTTACCCCTAAGATGCTATAAATCAAACTATAGTATACTACATAATTTTGCAAATGTAAAATATACACTAAATAGAGTTATGATTTTTTTGTGAATTTTACCAGCAGGAGATAGGCGGGAATCTTAACTATTCTTTTGATCCTGGAGGGCTGTTTTGCGAGACGGAAGAGCCATTCCAGGCCGGCTTTCGTGAAGCGCTCGGGGGCTCTTTCCACGTCTTTGGACCAAACGTCCAGACTGCCTCCGACGCCCATGCAGGCCCTTGTTTTAAGAGCTGAGGCGCTGCGCGACATGAACAGCTCCTGTTTGGGGGAGCCGAGGCCCGCGGCAAGGAAGCCCGCGCCGCTGTCGTTGATGGTTTGTATTATCTGAGTCTCTTCTGATTCGGAGAAGTAGCCGTCAGCTGTTCCGGCTATTACAAGGCCGGGGATCTGCTCCTTAAGGTTCTCCGCGGCTCTTTCCGCCACGCCGGGCTTTCCGCCCAGGAGGAACACGCTGACGCCTTTTTCCGCGCAGATCTTGAGCGTGCCGAAGCAGACATCTATGCCTGCAAGCCGTTCTTTGAGGGGCATGCCGGCCATCTTTGCGGCTTTAACGACGCCTATGCCGTCCGGGACCGCAAGGTCAGCGTTTTTGAGAGCGTCCCGCAGCTGCGCGTTCTTTTCCGCAGCGTAGAGGATCTCGCAGTTGGGCGTTACGACGACGCTGCAGCCGTCCGCAGAAAGCAGCTGCTCCATGCGCTGTGCGGCTTCGGAGGACGTAAGGACGTCCAGCGGGATGCCCCGTAAATAGATCCGACCGCTCATGACTCTGCCTCCGCCGCCTGAAGCTTTTCAGGACCCTCTGCCTCCGCGATGCGCATCGCGGCGCGCAGCATTCCAAGAAGCAGGAACGATCCGAACAGAACGCGCGGGTAGAACCATGTGTATTCGAACAGGCCGAACAGCGCCATACCGAAGACGGACGACACACAGGCCGCAAGAACGCGGGTCTCGATGCTGTGGGTCCCGAGGCGCTTGATCACGAAGGCAGCGCGGACCGCAGGGACCGCGAACATCAGGGTGCCGGAGACCAGCCCCAGCATTCCGAATTCTATGACGAGCTCCAGGTACAGCATCTGAGAATGCACTATGCCGGAGAGCACGTATTCGTCCGCGAACAGTTCTACCTGCGCCGCCAGCGTGGCGGTGCCCGGGCCTATGCCTGTCAGGAACCTGCGCTGGTCGGCCAGCAGACGGAGCGAGGTCTCCCATATCCTGAGCCGGTAGTCCGCGCTGGTGTCCGCCGGGTTGAACATGTTGGAGAGCCGCAGGAGCACGCCTGACGGCAGGAATGGTATCGCGACGAGGCCCAGCACGAAGAGCAGCGGCAGTATGCTGCGCTTCGTGAAGTATACGAAAAGGATGACGGTGAGTGCTGCGGAGAGCCAGCCGGATCTTGAATATGTAAGGAGCAGCGCCGCAACAGGAAGCGACAGGCCCACGGCCAGCGCAAGCCGGCGCAGAGGAGTACGCGCAGAAGCCGCGAAGACCGCGCACAGAGGCGCGAACATCACCAGGAATTCCGCGAAGTTGTTGGGGTTCTCCAGCGAGGAGTACACCCTGCCGAGCCCCGGGTTGAGCGCAAGATCTGTCTGCGAAGCGTTGGCCGCCACGCCCGCGATCTTCTGAGCTATTCCCAGCAGCGACACGATCATTACCGCCGCGTATATCCATCCCAGAAGCTCCTTAAGCGCCGCCCTGTCCGAAATGCCTGCAGCAGCGGCCCACATGAACATGAACGCCGCCGCAAAGAACGCCAGCACGCGCAGACTGTCATATACGGCCTCCGAGCAGAGCAGCGATATGACGCAGGACACCGCGAAGACAAAGCAGGGAAGCCCCAGGTCCGCCGCAGTCACGACGGGTCTTTTTCCTGCCGCCGAAAGGAATACGGCGCCAATAAAAAGCACCGCCGCAGCAGCCAGCGCGTACCAGTTGCGCCACGCGGAGTGCGGAACGCAGAACATCACAAGGAACACCATGCCGGTGATCCTTCCCGGCTTTCCGAGCGCCGAAGAGGACGCAGCGTTTACGAAAGCGCTGCCGCCCCCTGCGGGAGCCAGCTTGCTCTCCAGCGCGCGTACAGCGGATAACACCGCTTCCGAAACGCGCCTCAGGGTCCTTCTCAGGACGCTGTTTTCGGCGCGTCCGGCAAAGCTCGCCAGCAGATACAGCGCCCGTCTTAAGACGCTGCTCTCCCACGCGCGTGAGAAAAACAAAAGAACAGCAGAGCACAGCTTACAGCATGCGCTCTGTTCCCAGCAGATATTTATCTTTCCGAGTATGCTGTCAGAAAGCATGTGTCATCCTTTTGGCCGCAGCACGTTAGTCAGTTTGCCTGCACGGCCGCCCGCGGGCCGGTTTGTTTTACTTTGCGGCCCAGTTGAGTTCGCGGACCTTAAGATAGAGTTTCGCCTCGCCCGCGAACACGGTCATCGTGTGCCCGGACGCGTACAGCGAGCCGTCTATGCGTATGCCGTGCTCCTCTTTTACGCCTTTGGAATCTAACACAATAACGACGCTCACCAGCCAGTCGCTCTCAGTGGTCACGGACGTGCCGTCCGGGCCGGCCGAAGTCTCCATGAGAGGCAGGATCTCAACGCTCTTTACGGTTCCGAGGTCTACGTCCAGGCCCTGATCCCACACGGTGTCGCCCACCTTTATCTGCTCCGCAGTAAAGCGCGGAGCGTCGTGGCAGAACAGGACCATCTCGCACGCCTGCTCCTCGCCCTTGTCCCTGCCCGGGAGAACGTAGCGGAACACGGCGAAGCAGACCGCCGCCAGTATCACGATGATCACCAGCAGGTCTATTATGTTGATCTTTCCGAACAGTCTTCCTTTTTCGTCCGCGACCTTCATCCTGTCCTCCTATATGCCCTCCGGCCCGTTTTCGTAGAGCCGAAGGTATTCGTCCGCCATGCGTTCTATGCCGAAGCTCTGCGCTTTTACCAGCGCGGCCTCCGAGTGAGACGCAAGCAGGTCCCCGTCTTCCATGTAACGTTTTATGGCTGCCGCGAATCCCTCCGCGTCGCCGACATTTACGCAGGTGCCGCAGCGCGGTTCGTCCTCCGCGATGCTCCGCGAGGCCCCGGTGTCCGTTGCCACGCAGGGCAGCCCCGCCGCCAGCGCCTCCAGAAGCCCCATGCTCATGCCCTCTTTTTCCGCGGGGCTAAGGTACAGATCCGAGCGCAGCAGCGCGTCCCTTGTATCCTGTATGTAGCCGCCCTGGACGACCCTGGTCTCCAGTCCTTCCGCCTTTACGCGGTCCGCAATATGCTGATAGAGCTCCCCGCCGCCGTATACCGTGCAGCGAAGCGGCCTGTCCGCATCCACCAGTTTGATGCCGTCCAGCAGCATGTCCAGGCCTTTTTCCGGGGAATATCTGCTCAGAACGCAGCACTCGAAAACGTCCGCCTGCCCAGGCAGGTCTTCCGCTTTCCGGCTGCTCCGCGCTGCTTGGGCTGCAGACAGTTCCTCCGGAGACAAAAGCTTTACGCCGTTGTGGATGACGCAGACCTTGTCCTCCGCGAATCCGTTGTTTTTCAGTATCTCCGCGCCTTCTTCGTAAACAGCCGCCGCTGCGAACTGCCTGTCCGCAAACGCCCTGTTCATCAGCCGCCACCTTGCGCCCTGCTCCTGATACCAGTGGCAGGTGTAGACCACTTTCGGCCTGCCGTAATGCTTAAGCGACCTCAGCGCGTACAGGTTCTCCCTCGGAAACTGCGCGTGGATGACGTCCACGCCCTCGAGCCGGCACAGCTCCGCTATCCTCTGTGGCGCAGAAAAAAAGTCCTTACGCTCCAGCCCGATACGCGCGGTCTTAATTCCCGCGGCCCGCGCCTTTTCGGCCAGCGGGCCCTCCAGACAGTAGCCCAGGATGCAGTCGTTCCCGCGTCTCCCAAGCTCTTCCGCCAGGTCCAGCACGAAGCGCTCGCTGCCGCCGTCCCCGGCCTTGTTTATAAGAAAAAGTATCTTCAAAGACTGCTCCGTTTTTTATTCCTGGGTCTGCAGGCATCCTGTCAAACAGCTCCGGGCTGTTCCGCGCTGCCGGTTCAGTCGCGCCTTATTCCGAAGATCCTGTCCAGCTGCCTGGAGATGTTCCTGTTGTAGGCGCTCAGATCGTCGCGCACCTTCACCTTCTTGTCCGCCGTCAGAAGCTCCGCCGCGATGTCGTCCGAGCAGCGTATGCCCTGGTTGCAGCCCTCCAGGTTCCTGGACACGTACAGATCCAGGCCCAGCGCCTTGGCCTCCATTATCACCATGCCCTGTCCCTCGTAGCGGCTGGTAAGCGCCAGTCCGTCCATGTGGGACATGTACGCGTAGGGGTTCGGCTGGCTGCCCAGGAAGGTCATCCGGCGGTCTATCTCCATGTCGCGCGCCTTAAGGCGCAGCGCGTCCTTGTCCGGTCCGTCGCCGATTATGTACAGGTGAAGATCCTGCCTCAGCTCCGCGGCGCGTCCGTAGATGTCCAGAAGTATGTCGAAACCCTTCTGATGGCACAGCCGGCCCACGGCGCACAGATTGTATTTAGTATCGTCGAAGCGGAACACCAGCGGCTTGTCCGCCTTCTGGAATATCTCCGCCGTATCCACGTAGTTTGGCACTATCCATATCGGCTTTTCGGTGCCCGACGCTCTGCGGAAGCTCTCCACTATGCCCGACGACACCGCCGCGAACTCGTCGTAGTACGCGAACTTGCCCTTGAAGAAGTGCCACAGTATCCTGTATTTCGGCTCCTCCGCCAGCTTGCGCTCCACGTCGTTGTGGACGAACATCACCCTCTTGTCCGCGCTTACGGTGCAGGCGTAC
>JAFZRK010000062.1 GCA_017619905.1 Bacillota bacterium | reverse complement strand
GGGCGCATTCGTTCTGGTAGCTGTTGAAGTCCACCGCAACGTCGTAGTGCTTGCCGGGCGCGGGATCCTTGGCGAACTGCATGAGCAGCCGGAAATACACGAAGCGGTACCAGTACGGCTTGGGATCCAGCTTTATGTAGTTGATGCCCTCGTGCACCGGGAGCTCGTAGAAGATCTCGTCCTCGTAGTAGTATACGTCCGCCTCGCAGCGTTCATAGTCCAGGTTCTTGAGCAGGTTGACCAGCGACTTCTGCATGCCGCCTATCTTGAAGTCGGACGTGAAGAACGCCAGCTTTACCAGGCCGTCCGCCCTGTCCGCGCGGGGAACGCTGACGCCTGTCTTCTCCATGTATTCTTTCAGGACCTGAAGGTTTACCAGCTCCTGTTTCTTTAGCGCTTCCGCCCGCGCAGCAAGCTTTTCCCTGTCCTCCTTTAGCACGTCTCCGACGCCTGCGACCAGCTCCTCCTGAGTTATCTCCTCCAGCGGGATGGTCCAGCCGAAGCCAAGGTCCGCCATGAACCCGGCTACCTTGGGGTCGTAGGACAGCGCCACCGCGGGAGCGCCCACGCCGGCAGCGAATATAAGGGAATGGAGGCGTCCGGAGACCACCGCCGCCGCCCGGGACATTATTCCCAGGACGACGGAAGACCTGAGCCCCTCCATGACTATCATGAAAGGCGTCTCCATAAGCTCGGACACACGCTCCGCAAAAGCTCCGTCCTCCTTGCTGTTGCAGATGAAGACGGTCCTGCAGCCGTACTTTCTGCTGCACTCGTCGGCGGCGCCTGCCACAAGGGACGCGGGCAGTTTGTCGCCCATGTCGCGCAGGGAGAACGCGATGAACTTCTCCCGCGGGTCTATGCCCAGGGCCCTCATCGCCCCGTCCAGATCCACGCCTTCCGACGCAGTAAGCGACAGAGCGGGATCGCCGCTGACGCGCGCGTCTTTTTCCGTGACGCCCAGCGCCCTGAGCTCCTCAAAAGCCCTGGTGTCCCGCAGAGTTATGCAGTCCGCGCATTCGTTTATCACCTTCGCGGCAAGCTTCCTGTCCCGCGCTTTGTTTACCGGCCCTATGCCGCAGCCGTACATCACCACGCCGCATCCGGCGCGCTTCGCCAGGCGCATCATCGCAAGGTAGTACAGCAAGCTTCTGCGGCTCGTGACGTCCTGAATAAGACTGCCGCCGCCGCTGAGGAAAAGACCGCTCCTCTTGAACGCGCGTATAAGACCGAAGATATTAAAAGACCAGACCGCGCGGACCTTGTGAAGGTCTGCGGTCCGGCGGGGATCCCTGGAGATGACGGTAACGGGTACCGTGCTGTCCGTCTCCCTTATCTGGGAGAGGATCGCCTCCAGAATCGCCTCGTCCCCGGAATTGCCGAGCCCGTAGGCCCCGCATATCAGGACGCCTTTTTTTCCTTTAGTCGGTCCGAACAAAACTGCTCCGATCTTACGCCGCCTTACGCGTCGCTATCTGTCTTCGCGGAAGAACGCCGTGCCCAGCGCCGCCGGGGGCTGATCTTCGCGCCTCTGGCGTATGGACACCATTATCAGCACCAGCGCCGTTACTATGTACGGCACCACTTTGTAGATCTGCGTCGGTATGAAGGATATCGGCAGACGGATGTAGAGGATCAGCAGCGCGCCGAAGAGCACGGAGCCCCACAGACTGTTGATCGGCTTCCACAGGCAGAATATTACCAGAGCCACGGCTACCCAGCCCTCGCCGGAAAGACCGGTGTGGTTCCACACTGTTCCGGAGATGGTCATGGTGTAGACCATGCCGCCTATCGCGGAGATGCCGCCGCCTATCACCGTCGCAGCGTATCTGTAGCGCGCGACGTTTATGCCCGCGGAGTCCGCCGTCGACGGGGACTCGCCCACGGACCTAAGGTACAGGCCCTTGCGGGTCTTCGCCAGGAAGTGGTGCATCACTATTATCATGATTATTCCCAGGTACACGAACACGTTGTATCCGAAGACCAGCGGTCCCACGACCGGGATGTTCTGCAGTGCCTGCGGGAACGGGGAGTTCGCGAACGCCAGCTTAAGAGCGTTGCTGATCGCCACGTTGCCGCCCACCTTTATGCGCATCATCTCGCCCACGAACTGGCCCACGCCGGTGCCCATTATCGTAAGGGCAAGGCCCGTAACGTTCTGGTTGGCGCGAAGGGTTATCGTAAGGAAGGCGTAGATAAGCGAGCCGAAGCAGCCCGCAGCGAAAGCGCAGACAAGTGCAATTATTACGGCCACTATTCCGTTGGCGCTGTCGCCCGTGGCGTTGCCGTAGGTGAAGGCGCCCAGCAGTCCGAACGCGCCACCCATGAACATCAGACCTTCAACGCCCAGGTTCAGGTTGCCCGCCTTTTCCGTAAGTATCTCTCCGGATGTTCCGTACATCAGCGGAGTGCCGTTGAACACGGCCGCCCTTATAAGAGCTACTATGAAATCCAGAGCACCCATTATGCGGCCTCCTTATCCGATGACTTGCGGAAGTGCATCTTGTAGTTTATGAAGAACTCGCAGCCCAGCATGGACAGCAGGATTATTCCTGTAAGGATGTCCGTTATGGAAGCCGGGATGCCCATGGCGCTCTGCAGCGTGCTTGCGCCCTTGGAGAGCACCGACAGCAGAAGTGCTATCACTATCATCGCGAAGGGGTTCAGCTGAGCCAGCCAGCAGACCGTTATTGCGGTAAAGCCCGCGCCTCCGGCGACGTCGGAATAGAGCGTTCCGTCCGAACCGCTCACCACGAGGAAGCCCACCAGTCCGCAGATGGCTCCGGACAGAGCCGCCGTGCGCTTGATTATCTTCGGGACGTTCATGCCGGCGTACCTTGCGGTGTTCTCGGACTCGCCCAGAACGTGCACCTCGTAGCCGTGCTTGGTGTAGCGCATGTAGACAAATACCAGCACCGTGAGCGTCAGCACCACTATCCATCCGCAGTTGACGCCCAGCACCTTGGGAAGTATGGCGTTCTTTGTGAACACAGGCATTATCTGGCTTCCGGGCTTGCCCTCCCAGGGACCGCCCACCAGCCAGGCCGCGATGCCTATGGCTATGTAGTTCATCATCAGGGTGAACAGGGTCTCGTTGGTGCCCCAGCGGGACTTGAAGATGGCCGGGATCAGCGACCAGATGCCGCCGAGCACTATTCCCGCAACAGCCATTATCAGCAGCAGAGCCACCGCGGGCATGGTCTTGAAGTGCACCGCGAAGAACGTCGCGGCTACCGCGCCCATGGTTATCTGGCCTTCTCCGCCTATGTTCCAGTAGCGCATCTTAAAGCACGGAGCCAGCGCCAGAGCCGTTCCCAGCAGAGGTATGGCGTCGCGCACCACCTGGCGTATTCCGGTGCGCCTTCCCAGAGCGCCCTGGATTATGGAGCCGTAAGCGCTCAGCGGCTTAGCCCCTATTATCGCGAATATTATCATGCCTATCAGCAGGGCGAATATGAACGATCCGAACCTGATCATCCACACCTTGCCCCTGGACATGTTCTCACGCTTGGTGAGACGGATGAAAGGAGTCTTTCCGTGCATCAGTTCGCCTCCTTTCCGCCGACAGAAGTCATCAGCAGGCCAAGCTGCTCCTTGGTGACGTTCCTGGCGTCCACTATGC
>JAFZRK010000061.1 GCA_017619905.1 Bacillota bacterium | reverse complement strand
AGCTGTCACCACAGCCATCAAGAGAGCAAGGACCGTTGCGCTTCTGCCCTTCGACGCAGATCTGAACTAAACCTTAAGCGCCTGAGAGGCGCAAAACGGACCGCGCCGTGCAGGCGCGGATGAAAACAAATGCAAAGACCGGAGCCCGATGGTTCCGGTCTTTTACTGCCGCAAAAATCAACTGTAAATAGAATATAATTCTCTTTTCTAGTTATTTACGAATCCGCGGCGCTGTTATATCATCTACTTGCGGACCGCAAAAGAAGCAACTTCAGACAAAGGACAAACAGCAAGACTGCAGCGCATCTGATCATTAGCGCTGCAAAACAGTAAAACAGAAAAGGGGGTGCCGTAATCATGAAGTTCGAATACAGACAGAGCAGCATAGGATATGGAAACATTCCGGATCTGGTCGTTCCTGTTTCAGAGATACATAAGATAGCGCAGCTGAGGACCAAGGATCCGGACGGCTCGTTCGCCGCGGAAGAGATGCTCAGGAAAGCCATCATTATCTATACCACGTACTGCGGAAGGCCGCAGATGCTCGCAGAGCGCGACTTCCGGGCGCTGGAAAAGCAGCTCGGGGAGACAGGTGAACTGGTCGTTTCCTGCGTTGAGCCGGGCGATGCGCCGCTCTATCGCGGCAGGTACGTCTCGGACAAGGAAGAGGAGATCAGCCTGGTCCTGAGAGACCTCATCGAAAGGAGGGCCTAGCCATGGACAATCTTAAGATAGGGCGCTACATTCAGCACCTGCGCAAGAGCGCCGGAATGACTCAGAAGGAACTTGCGGACAGACTGAACATCTCGTTCCAGGCGGTCTCCAAGTGGGAGAACGGCGACACCCTGCCGGACACGGGGCTTCTGCCGGATCTTTGCAAAGCGCTGGGAACCACGGCGGACAAGCTTCTCAACGGCGGCAGCATCGTGCCTGTGGAACGCAGGCCCATGCGCCTGGCGGACGTGGAAAAGGGCTTCGAGTATCTGGAGAAGATGGGTGAGCTCCTGGGCGAGGACAGCACGTTCTACACCGGGATGATCGAAGGCATAAACAGCAGGATGAACATCGACATCCTCAGCTACCTTAAGGTCCCCACCACACGCGAGGTGATGTGCGCGGAGGCGCTGATACAGGGCATCCTGTCCGGCCGCACCGTGGACATTGCGGAGGTGGAGGCCAAGTTCCAGAACAAAGGCATGGTGGAGACCATCCGCGATTACCTTGCGAAGGCGGAGTGAGGGCTGAAAAGTCTGCAGGATCAGCGGCTTGCTTTACGCAGGAGTGCATGGCAGCAAACGATGCAAAACGAAAAAAGACCGGGGCGGGTGCTCCGGTCTTTTACTTTTGAAACGATCACGGTGTGCCGTTATTTTTCATGAAACAGGCAATGCTGCATGCCGGAAAAACACGGCGTACCGTTATTCTGATAACGGCTTGCGAGGGCCGCCGTTACGGCCTTCTTCTCAGCGCCCTGGCGATGCTGATCACCACCGCGAACAGCACGCCGGCGATGGGCCAGATTATCCAGCTGCGGTTCCAACTGCCCAGGAAACTGATGGCCAGGTAGGCTGCGGTAACGACCAGCCAGTAGGCCCCGGCGATCACTCCGTCGCGCTTGCTCTCGGACTTTTCCTCGCGGGTGTAGTCGCCCTCCTCCAGCAGCGCCTTGAAGCTGCCCCAGATGATGCAGCTGCGGACTATCAGCAGAACGCCTATGGCTATCATCACCAGCATGGCGCAGACCGCAACCACCACTATCATGTCCGAGTTGTTGCTGTAATGGAACAGCGAGGCGGCGGTGAGGGGAACGGCCCCGATCACGCAAAGCACTATGCCTATGGTCAGCTGCGCGCCGAACGCTCCGCGGAAGCGCTCCCTACGGTCCCTGGCGATGCCGCTGACGCCGTAGGCGGTGTCGATCGGCTCTTCTTCTATGTATCTGAAGCGCTCGCTGCGCAGGTAAGTCGTTATGAACAGGGCCACCGCGCATCCGACCAGTATCAGGATCATCGGAACTCCTATGCCCGCGGCTGCAGCATCGCTTATTTTAAGGAAGCCGGTCTCCGCTCCGCCGGACAGGAAGATCAGCAGCATCGGCGACAGGATGCAGAGCATCACGCCTATGGCCGTGCGTCCGGCCGACCAGTTCTTGAAGCCCAGGTAATCCGACGCCTCCTCCACGGTGACCACTCTTGCGGTCTGTTCGTCCAGATCCTCTCCAATCTGCGCTGCGGCGGAGATCTCCATCTCGTCCTTAAGCAGCACGTCCGTGCTTACGCCGAAGATCTGCGACATCGTTATTATGCGGTCCAGATCCGGTATCGCCTGCGCGCCTTCCCATTTGGATATGGACTGGCGGCTGACGCCCAGCTTTTCGGCCAGCTCCTCCTGGGACCATCCGTTTTTTTTTCTAAGTTCGATTATCTTGTCTGCAAGTATCATTTTATTTCTCCTTTGACGTTTTCATCTGCGGTCGGCCCGCAGCTCTTGTTTACGCCAAAATTCTACTTTACGCCGCGGTGGCAATCCATAAACCGCGCTTGGAAACTCCGCAACCCGCGGTTGCAATATCGCGGAAAACGCGCAATTTTCAGGTGTTTTCGGCTGTTTTGGTGTTTTTCTCCGCGGAACTTTGTTTATGCGGATCGTTTTGCTTTGCCTGCGTTTCCGGAGAGGTCTTTTCCAGAACGCATACCGCCATTCGGACGAATCGCTCCTTGATTCCGGGGGTCTTCGCGAGCGGTGCGAGCCACTTTCTGAGCGGTATCTCGCGGTAGAGGACCGGCTTCAGACCGAGCTGCGGGACCGCCCTGCTTCTTATCTCCGAAAAACGCCTCAACGTCATCTCGTTTATGTAACTGTTTTTCAGTGCACCGCTTTCATCCTTGGAAAGCCGCAGCGCGATCCTCTCCGCGCCGCTGACGACCGGTCCGGGATTCCTGTCGGTCTGTACATTTTCGTCCAGCTGCTCTGCCAGCGTCCTGTACGCCTCCAGACACTGCTGCTCCGGGAACAGTTTGTGCACCCAGGGAATGCCGATCAGGTCCGAAAGATGCTCGCCGTAGGGGTGGCCGTACGGCGGAAAGTTCATGAACATGCGTCCGCCCGGTTTCAGCAGCCGCGCGCACTCCGCGAGCACCGCCTCCGGGTCCGCCAGATGCTCAAAAGCATCGTTCATTATTATAGTATCGTAGCTTTTCGACGGAAACCCCGTGTCCGCGGCATCGCAGCACACGAAGCGGAACGAACCGCGGAATGTCCGGTCGAGGCCGTAAGGGTCGAACTGCTCCGCCTCTTCCGGGTCGGGCCCTATGCGCCTGCGCATCGCGAACGCCTCCGCCTGTTCCCGGTATTTCTCCAGAAGCTCGACTCCGGTCACGTCCGCCGACCACTTCTCCGCGTAGTAGATGCTCTTGCCGCCGGCTCCGCAGCCCACGTCCAGCACTTTCTTGCGGAACAGGATGTCGCCCGGCGCGTAAAAAGGCGCGTAGCAGGCCAGCGAATCAGCCGCCCGTTCGTACTCCCACTTCGCGTAGGCCAGAGAACGGCCCGCCGTCTGTTCGGGAGAGGCAGGGTCGTACGCCGGAACGTTGAACGGGTGCTCCGGCAGCCGGAAGCGCTTATTCAGTTTCAAAATGGTCTTGACTGACATACAGGCATTATACCACAAGAATCGTCCGCAAAGTTCGCCGGCAGTTCCATAAATTCGTCCCCTAAGCCGCCTCACCTGTGTTATTATATAAGTTAGGGAATAACACTTTACGAAAGGAGCATATAATGATCTACACAAAAGAAGTCGAAATGATGTGCCCCGTCGCCAAAGGCGCCAAGCACGACCCGGCTCCCATCCCTGAAGAAGGAAAATGGGTAAAGGTCAAGCAGATCGGGGACATCTCGGGGTTCACCCACGGAATTGGCTGGTGCGCGCCTCAGCAGGGCGCATGCAAGCTGACGCTCAACGTTAAGAACGGCATCATAGAGGAGGCATTGGTGGAGACCATCGGATGCTCCGGTATGACCCACTCCGCAGCCATGGCAGCGGAGATCCTGCAGGGCAAGACCATACTGGAAGCCCTCAATTCGGACCTCGTCTGCGATGCCATCAACACCGCGATGAGAGAGATCTTCCTGCAGATCGTCTACGGCAGGAGCCAGAGCGCTTTCTCCGACGACGGACTCGCCATAGGCGCCGGCCTGGAGGACCTGGGCAAGGGTCTCCGTTCGCAGATCGGCACCATGTACGGCACCAAGGAAAAGGGCGTGCGCTATCTGGAGATGGCCGAGGGTTACGTCACCGGCATAGCTCTTGACGAGGACAACGAGGTGATCGGATACCAGTTCGTCAACCTCGGCAAGATGACCGACTTCATCAAGAAGGGCGACAGCCCCAACGAGGCCTGGGAAAAGGCCAAGGGCCAGTACGGACGCGTCGCGGACGCCGCGCGCATCATAGACCCCAGAAAGGAGTAAGGCCATGGCACTGTTTGAATCCTACGAAAGAAGAATAGACCAGATCAACGCCGTCCTTAAGCAATACGGGATCGCGTCCATAGAGGAAGCAAAGAAGATCACGGAGGACGCAGGTCTTAACGTTTACGATCAGGTAAAGAAGATACAGCCCATATGCTTCGAGAACGCATGCTGGGCATACACCGTCGGCGCTGCCATAGCCATCAAGAAGGGCTGCCGCAAGGCATCCGAAGCCGCAGCCGCCATAGGCGAAGGCCTCCAGTCCTTCTGCATCCCCGGTTCCGTAGCGGATCACCGCAAGGTAGGTCTGGGCCACGGCAATCTGGGCAAGATGCTCCTGGAAGAGGAGACCGAGTGCTTCTGCTTCCTGGCCGGCCACGAATCCTTCGCAGCTGCCGAGGGCGCGATAGGCATAGCGGAAAAGGCCAACAAAGTCCGCACCAAGCCGCTGCGCGTAATCCTCAACGGACTCGGCAAGGACGCCGCGCAGATAATCTCCAGGATCAACGGCTTCACCTATGTGGACACCCAGTACGACTACAAGGCCGCAAAGCTTAACGTGGTCTACGAGAAGGCGTATTCCAAGGGACTGCGCGCCAGCGTACGCTGCTACGGCGCTGACGACGTCCAGGAAGGCGTCGCTATAATGCATTTCGAGAACGTTGGCGTTTCCATCACTGGAAACTCCACCAACCCCACCAGGTTCCAGCACCCCGTTGCCGGCACCTACAAGAAGGAATGCATAGAGCAGGGTAAGAAGTACTTCTCGGTAGCTTCCGGCGGAGGCACGGGACGCACCCTGCACCCGGACAACATGGCTGCCGGCCCCGCTTCCTACGGCATGACCGACACCATGGGCCGCATGCACTCCGACGCGCAGTTCGCGGGCTCCAGCTCCGTTCCGGCTCACGTTGAGATGATGGGTCTGATCGGCATGGGCAACAACCCGATGGTAGGCGCCACCGTTGCTGTTGCGGTAAGCGTGGAAGAAGCCGCAAGGGCAGGAAAGTTCTGATAGTATAGCAATACAGCATAGCGCCGGCGGATCTTAACAGGCCGCCGGCGTAGCTTTATAGAGAGCAATGGAACACAAGGATTTTGAACTGCAGGTCCCGGAAGAGTACACCCTGGCATATCACATAGACGCTGCAAACAAGAAGACAGGCATACTGATGACGCTGGGCGCCTTTGTAATAATGGTGGCGGCCATAGCGCTGGTCTACGCGGGCATTCCCAAGCCGTGGAGCTTTACGCTGTTTGCCGGCGACACAGGCAGATTCTTTCTTTTCTGGGTGGTGTGGCTGGTCCTGACCGTTGTGTATCTGGTTCTGCACGAACTGACGCACGGCGCGGTCTACAAGGCCATGACTCACCAGAAGCTGCGCTTCGGCATCACCTGGAGCGCCGCCTTCTGCGGGGTGCCGGACATCTACACCTACAGGCGCGTGGCCATTCTGTCGCTGATCGCGCCGCTGACGGTGTTTACGATCATATTCGTGGCGCTGGGCTTGTGGCTGCGCACCTTCAGCACCGCATGGTATCTTGTGGTCGGCATGCTCTTCGCGGTGCACATTTCCGGCTGCGTGGGCGACATGTTCATGACCTTCAAGTTCCTTACTAAATACAAAGATCCGCGCACGCTGATGCGCGACACCGGCCCCGAGCAGTGGGTATACGTGCCGGAAGAATGACCCGGATAGGTGGATCTGCCCGTTGAACGACCGGAAAAACTGAATTAAAAAGGATGCCCGGAAAAGGCACTTAAAAAGGATGCCCGGTTATCGGACATCCTTTTAGATTGCTTGAAATTTCAGGGCTCGAGGCAGTTCTGCGCGCATTGCAACTGCATTATAGTTGCGTATCCGGAGCCCTGCCTATGCGGCTCTTGCGCCTACTTCAGGTACTCCATTGCGGCTTCGATTATGTCGTCCACGTTCGCAAGAGCGCCGCGGCCGACGTCTCCGCAGGCCAGCAGGGCTTCGCGCGGCTCCACGAAGGTAAAACCGAGCTCCTTAAGGGTGCCTATGTTGCGCTGCGTCACCGGGTTGTCGTACATCATGGTGTTCATGGCCGGGCACACGATCACCGGCTTGTTGATGAACGCCGTCAGCACGGTGGTGAGCATGTCGTCCGCTATGCCGGCCGCCGCCTTCGCAAGGAAGTTGGCCGTCGCCGGAGCCACGATCATAAGGTCCGCCTTCTTGGCCAGCGCAATGTGCTGCACCACGGAGGGGTCGCTGTCGTCGAAAACGTCCGTGTGGACCTTGTTCTTGGTGAGCACCTGGAACGTGGCCGGCGCGATCAGCTTCCGGGCCGATTCCGTCATTACGACTTGGACGCTTACGCCCTTCTTGGTGAGACCGTTCGCTATGTCCGCCGCCTTGTAGGCCGCGATGCTGCCTGTTACTCCCAGTATTACGTTCTTCATGGCTTTACCGCCTTTCTGTGCTTTGATTCGCGGGCAGTCCGCCCGCCGTGTATTGCTCTTCTGCCGTAGTTTTTTTCTGCCGTTACTTCTTCAGCGCTGCAAGCACCGCTGCCGTTATGCCGTCCGCTATCGCCTGCTTGCCGGTGAAGGTCTCCACCTTGCCGCCGCGCGCCATCAGATGGCCCACGTGCTTGTCCGCACCCTTCTGCACGGTCTTGTAGTCGTTGGCCAGCACGAAGTCGCAGTCGTTCTTTTCCATGAGGCGCTTCGCGGTGTCCAGAAGCTCCTTCTTTTTAACCTCGTCCAGCAGCTTGAACCCCACGATGACCGCCTCCGGCGCCAGTTCTCTGAGCTCCGGGATGATCTTGGGCGTGGGCTGGAGCAGTATCACCGGGCTTCCGGCGCTGCTCGGTATCTTGTTGAACTCGTCGCGCAGATCCTTTTCGCGCGCGAGCTTAAGAAGCGTGTCCCTTTCTGCTTGTACGGCTGCTTCCGGGTCCCTGGCCGCCGGCTTTGCCGCTCCGGGCTTGACGTCCGGCAGGTAATCGTAGGCCGCTGCAAGCTGTTCCGCGGTCTTTGCGCTGCATATGCGTTCGCTTATCACCTGCGAGGAGAGCTCTTCCAGCTTATCCGACGCCCTTGTGGCGCCGGCCTTCGCCGCGATATCTATAAGATCCTCCGCCCTTACCACGGCTCCTACGCTGTAGTCGCTGACTGCCATGCTGTGGATGATGGCATCCGGTGCGTACTCCTTGCATGCTTTGCGGACCGCCTCCTGAAGCGCCGCTGTGCTTACGGCCTCTATGCAGACCGCCTTTTTGGTCTTCGGCAGGAACGCGTTTCTTCCGTGGACGTAGATTATGCGCTCCACGCTGCGGCTCTTTGCGAAGCTGTCCGCGATTAGCGAGCCAAGCGCTCCGGTGCCGGTGTTGGTGATGCTTCTGATGTTGTCGATGGGCTCGGCTGTGCCGCCGGCCGTAATAAGAATGGTCTTCATGGCTTAATAATACATAAAGGCCCCTGAAAAATCAAGGGCCCCGAAAGTCTGTACCGTTACTCGTCCACGCCGTAGTCTGCCAGCGGGTCGGCCTGCCTGTAGCCGTCGAAGAAACGCGAGAAAGCCGCCGCCGCCTCTTTCAGCACCTTCACCTCCGGCAGATAGACTATGCGGAAGTGGTCCGGCTTCTCCCAGTGGAAGCCGCCGCCGTGGGTCAGCAGGATGTGCTCCCTGTGCAGCAGATCCAGAGCGAAGCGCTCGTCGTCGCGGATGCGGAACTTCTTAACGTCCATCTTCGGGAAGCAGTAGAACGCCGCCTCCGGAGTGGTGGTGTGCAGGCCCGGGATGTCGTTTATGGCGTCCACTATGCATTTGCGCTGTTCGTAGACGCGGCCGCCGGGCACCACAAGGGCGCGGGTCTCTTCCTCCATGGAAAGGGCCGGGGCGATCAGCGACTGCGCGGGAACGTTGGAGCACAGGCGCATGTTGGAGAGCATGTTGATGCCTTCCAGGTAGCCGCGGGCGTTCTTCTTGGCGCCCGAGATGCTCATCCATCCCACGCGGTAGCCCGCCACCAGATGGCTCTTGGACAGCCCGTTGAAGGTTATGCACAGGCACTTGTCCGTTAAGCTTGCGATGGATACGTGCTGCTTGCCGTCCATCACAAGGCGGTCGTAGATCTCGTCCGCGAAGATTATCAGGTCGTGGAGCTCCGCCATGCGCACGATCCCCTCCAGGATCTCCTTCGGGTACAGCGCGCCGGTGGGGTTGTTCGGGTTGATGACGACTATGCCCTTGGTGCGCGGGGTGATCTTGCGCTCTATGTCCTTAAGGTCCGGGTACCAGCCGGACTTTTCGTCGCAGATGTAGTGGACAGCGGTGCCGCCGGCCAGCGACACGGAGGCTGTCCAGAGCGGATAGTCCGGCGAGGGGACCAGGATCTCGTCGCCGTAGTCCAGAAGGCCCTGCATGGACAGGGTGATCAGCTCGCTTACGCCGTTGCCGGTGTAGACGTCGGTCAGTTCCACGCCATCGATGCCCTTCTTCTTGTCGTATTCGATTATGGCCTGCCTTGCGGCCAGGAGCCCGCGGGAGTCCGAATATCCCTCGGTCTTGTCCAGGTTGGAGGACATGATGTCCACCAGCTGCTGAGGCGCGCGGAATCCGAACGTTGCCGGGTTGCCTATGTTGAGTTTAAGTATCTTGACGCCTTCCGCCTCCATGCGGCCGGCTTCGTCCATTACCGGTCCGCGGATGTCGTAGCAGACGTTGTTGAGCTTTACGGATTTTTCGAAGATGCGCATTTGAGTTCCCCCTTGAGCGATTATTGTCCGGATCTGCGCAATGATAGTCCCCTGAAGGACCATATTTTGTGAATCTACCTTTTATTATACCATAAATGTTGCGTAGTGAGCATATTTCGGGGCAATATTCGGCGGAGCGGGTTGCTGTGTTCAAAGGACTGTTTGGGACCCCGGTCCTTAGCGACTGGCTAGCCGGAAGGCGCAGACAGAGCTTAGTACCGCTGGAGGGTTCCCAATCAAGCGGGAGCGTGTCCGTAAACACAGAGTGCAGCTGCGTAAATGACCCGGAAAAACCTAATGGATGTGCTTTACGGAAAGAATATGTGAAATGCCCCCCCCCGGTGTTGACGCGGCGCCGCTGCAAAGGGTAAGATAGAGACGGCGGCAGACAAGGCCGCTTCAAAGGGCTGCAGGCGGATCCGCCGCCGGCAGAAAAGAGGGAAAACAGCAAAGGGGACAAGATGAACGTAGCATTCTTTCTGACGCTCCGCAGGGACGTCACCTGCATAAACATAGATTCCAGCGTGCGCCAGGCGCTGGAGACCATGAAGAAGCACGGCTACACGGCCGTGCCGGTCATTACGGACGACAATATCTACATGGGTACCGTCAGCGAGGGCGATTTCCTGTGGAGCATAGTCAAGCTGCAGAAGAAGGACGGCCAGATGAGCGAGGTCAGCATCCGCGAACTGGAGGACGTCAGGATCCGCGACATCCTGCGCAAGGACCGCAACCCGTCCGTACCGATCACCGCAACGATAGAGGAGCTGCTGACGCGCGCCATGAACCAGAACTTCATCCCCGTGACGGACGATCTGGGCTCGCTGGTGGGCATCGTTACGCGCAAGACCATAATCAAGTACTGCACGGAGAACGGAATAAAGGTGAAGTAGGACCGTCCCAGCAGTTTGGGGAGAGCATAGGCAAAGAAATAATACTGGAAAGTAGCAACTGAAATTCAGTGCACACAATTAAGGCAAAAGAAAAGACCAGGATCGTCCCGGTCTTTTTCGTTCAAATTTCAACGTGGCTGAGCACTTCGCCTATGGACTCGT
>JAFZRK010000060.1 GCA_017619905.1 Bacillota bacterium | reverse complement strand
CCGGCACCAAGGACGCAACGCTGACGTTTGCGCTGGTGCAGGTGGACGGCAAATGGCTGATAACCGAGGTCCCCGCCGACCTGACCGACGTCCTCTTCTCCAACATCCTGGAGAGCATAGAGGGGTTGTTGGAGTAGGGTAATGCGCCTCTTCATTGCGATCCAACTTAACAACGAAATGCTCGATGCCCTGGCGGAGGTCCAGGGCTCGCTGCGTTTTGCGGGGGCTTGCGGCAGCTTCACCAAGGCGGAGAACCTGCACCTGACGCTGGCGTTCATCGGCGAGATGCCGTGCCCGGACGAGGCGCTGGAGGCCCTGGAAACAGTGAGCTTCCGGCCTTTCGATCTGCGGCTGGACGGCTGCGGATGCTTCGGCGATCTGTGGTGGGTGGGCGTCAGCGATACGGCGGCGCTGGAGGCCGTGGCGCGAAGGGTGCGCAGGGCGCTGGCGGAGGCGGGCGTCCCGTTCGACCGCAAGCGTTTCGTGCCTCACATTACGGTGCTGCGCAGGGCGGACTTCGGGCGGAACGGTCTCGCAGGGAACGATCCGGACGATTCTGACGCTGGCCGCGCAAACCTGCCGGCGCTGCAGATCCCTGACGCGCGGATGACGGTGCGGCGCATCTCGCTGATGCGCTCGGACCGCGGCAAAAACGGCATGATATACACGGAGATCGGCGCCATCGAGGCCGACTGACACACAGGGGCTCGGCGCGGTCTGGACACGCATAATGATCTGCGTCCTGTAGACCGTCAGGCATTGCAAACTCAAATCGATGGGACCGGGAGCATTCAGCCCCGGTCATTTTTGTGGTATAATCAAGTCATGACAAGGATACTTTTTATTTGCCACGGCAACATTTGCCGCAGTCCCATGGCCGAGTTCGTGATGAAGGACCTGGTGGAAAAGGCGAGGCTGGCGGATCGTTTTGAGATAGCGTCGGCGGCCACCAGCCGCGAGGAGATATGGCGCGATTCTAGGACCGGTAAGGACGTCGGGAGCCCGGTCTATCCGCCCGCGCGGCGCAAGCTGGCGGAGCACGGGATAGAGTGCGGCGGCAAGACCGCGCGTCAGCTTACGAAGGCGGACTACGACCGTTACGACTTGCTGATCTGCATGGATCAGTGGAACGTCCGCAACGCTCTGCGCATCCTGGGCAGCGACTCGGACGGCAAGCTTCGCAACTTGCTGGACTTTGCGGGGCGCCCCGGCGAGGAGGTGGCGGATCCCTGGTACACCGGCGATTTCGAGGCCACCTGGCAGGACGTGCTGGCAGGCTGCAAAGGGCTGCTGGAGCATTTGAACAAGTAACAAAGATCGCTGGCGGAGCTGAGCAAGCAGTAAAGGTTTGTGGTATTCAGATAGATGACGGTCACAGAGTTTACAGCACAACTTAAGGCGCGGATCAGCCCTCGGGAAGCGGAACAGCTTCGTAATGGGACCGACGGTCTGTGCATAAGCGCGTTCAACAGGGACGTGTGTCTGCGGCTGCTGGATGATATTCCAGGGGTCACGGTGGACCGTGATTTTGCCGTGATCGACCCAACCGACGCCGCGGCGCTCGAGGCAGACCTCTCCGCTTACCTTAACGAATACATGGCTGACAGGCCGGAAGGTCACAGGTGGATAATCCTGGCGTGCCTGTACCTGACCTTTGCGGAGCGGCTTCCCATGCATCCGCAGTCAGCGGCAAAGTGGGTCGAAAAGGACGGCCGCTACTATTGCCCAAGCATGGCGCCGGAGAGCATCACGTGCAAGTACTGCATGTGCGAAAGCATTGAATAACAAGATGCTGCGTTGCAGGGCGCAGAGCAGAGCTGCCAACGTTCGCGCGCTGCGGGCAAATAGCGCCTGAATAATGAAAAACGACCTGATGCACAGATACAGCAGTGAGGTGAAGGATGGCTGAAAAAACCAAAGCCTCAGAACGCATAGTGCTGGACATTCCGGCGGACTTTACCCTGGAGGAGTTTGCGGAGCTCTGCCGGGTAAAGCCGGAGTCCTCTGCGTTCGAGATGCTGGAGGATACGCTTCCGCTGGTAAAGAGCTTCGGCGATCCGAAGGCCGTCATCAGATGGGCCGATGTGGACCGCATCGAAGGCACCCTTACCACGATCGAGGGCATCACCTTCGACAGCAAAGTGGTGGCGGATAAGCTGCAGGGGCTGGGCAGGGTGTTCCTGTCGGTCGTCACCGCCGGGGACGGGCTGGAGCGCAGCGGGGAGTTCGACGGAGACCCGTTCCTGGATACATACAACGGAGCGCTGCTGTTCCATGCGTCGCGCTTCGTGGTAAGATACATGAAAGACAAGTTCGGTTTCGACGGCAGTTCGATGCTCAATCCGGGCTCGCTTCCGGACTGGCCGATCAGCAATAATTTCGCGCTGTTCGAAATCATCGGGAACGTGGACGAGATAGGCGTGTCCCTGAACGAAGCAGGATACATAAGACCCTGGAATTCCGGCTCGCACATCCATTTTGCAGGGGACGGCTACCAGAACTGCTCGCTTTGCAAGAAGTTCAACTGCATAGGCAGACGCGCGCCTTTCGACCGGGCGGAATACGAGAGGATATTCGGTAAGGAATGAGCAAGGACAGGACCATCAGGGGCAAAGACCCGAAAAAGCAAAAAGGCGGCGGCCTCAAAACGCTGCTGTGCGTAATACTGGCGATAGCGGCGCTGCTGGTCGTGGCCAACGTCATCCCGCCCAAAAAGGTGATGAAGGAGAACCCATTCCTTAAGAGCCGTGACGCGCTGCCCATGATAGCGGCGCACCGCGGGGGCGGCGTCAGCAACCCGGAGAACACCCTCATGGCGTTCCGCGCGGCCGTAAATGAATACGGCATCCAGATCTGCGAGACGGACCTCTGGATGACGTCGGACGGGCACCTGGTCTACAGCCACGACTCGTCCATCAACAGGATGGCCTGCCCGGAGGGCGCGGAGACTGTCACCATAGCGGAGCACACCCTTGCGGAACTGCGCGCCTACAACATGGGCTACAACTTTAAGGACCCGCAGACCGGCGAGTACATATACCGCGGCCTTTCCGACGCGGAGCAGCAGGCCAAAGGCCTTAAGATTCTGGAGTTCCACGAGCTTTTAGATGAATTCTACGACACCCGCAAGGACCTGCTGTTCATCGTGGAGATAAAGAACGGCAGCGAGGTTGGTTACGCTGCCGCGGACATAATAGACAAAACGCTTACCGAGCGCTTTCCGGACTACAAGGGCAACCTGGTTGTGGGCACCTTCCACCCGGAGATAGAGGAATACCTGCAGAAGCAACACCCGACGCTGATGCGTGGAGCATCGACGTCCGGCGCGGCCAAGTTCATAATAACGCAGCTGCTGCGGCTGAACATCTTTGCGGGCGTGGATTTCACCTGCCTGCAGATCCCCATGGAGTATAATGTAAAGGGCGTTCGGGTGGACCTTGCGCGCAGGACCTACGTGGAGAGGGCGCACCGCAGAGGCATAGCGGTGCAGTTCTGGACCATCAACGACCCGGACGAGATGCGTTTCCTGATAGAGTTGGGCGCGGACGCCATAATGACGGACGATCCCAAGCTCCTTAAGAGCGTGCTGGACGAGTACAGAAAGTGAGGCAGCAATGTCGGAACTGAAATTCAAATACGTCAGGATCCACGGCAAGGAACTTGCCAGGAATACCATGTTCGGCAAGGGCATATTCAGCATGTGCTGGCAGCTCATCCGGGACGACGTCATGGAGCAGGAGGACGCGGAACTGTTCAAGGAGATAGACGACTGGTTCGCCACGCATCTGCCCTGGCCGCCTCAGTGCCGCAACCAGGAGCCCGTCATCTGCTGGTTCAAGACGGAGAACTCCGACGAGATGATGAAGATGATACGCCCGGCTCTGTGGCTGCTGGAACGCTACAACCATCCGTATTATCTGGTGTACACCAACTTCCCCGGCGAGATCGTCTACGAGGACCAGTACCAGATAGCGGCACGCGTGGACGGCGTTCTGCAGATAGACGATCTGCAGGAGTCCTGGTCGCCCGCGGAGCTCGATGAGAACGGCCTGGCGGTAAATTACGACCCGGACAAGGCAGCAGGGACCGCAGAGCCCGGTGAGACCGGTGGATCCGGGACCGCGGAATGACAATTGCGCGAACCGCGGACGTTGTACAGACATTTGTACAGGTCCCTCAGTATAATAAAGCTGCAGATCGGCGGAAGAGACGTCCGGCTGCAGAAACGGAGGGAACATGGTTACGTTATGTGTGTCGTTTGCGGTAGGTATCGTATCGCTTGTAATAGGGTTTTTCGTGGGCCGCAGGAGAGCGATCTGCATTCTGGCTGAGATGATGGCGATGGTGGACGATTCCGGCCTCATCCTGAAGCAGATCAAAGAGATGACCGAGCAGATGAAGGACGGGAGCGAGGGCAGGTAGATGGGACTGTTTTCGATATTCAGTAAGAAGACGCCTCAGGAGAAGGAAGAGGAGTACTACGCGGACCTCTACGAGATGTACTACGGGAGGAAGCCGCGCGGAAAGATCTCCGAGGAGGAGAAGATAGAGCTGGAGGTCTTCGAGGAAGAGGAGCTCTGGGACGACTAGCGGCCGATAGCGGCGGTCGGTGACGACAGGAGGGTCAGGGCCATGGCAGACATCATAAGGATCAACGACAGCAGCTGGCGCATAGAGGACGGTTTCGTGCGCTTCTTCCTGCTGGAGGGCAGCGACACAGCGCTGCTTGTGGACACCGGAGCCACGTGCCCGGAGGCAAGGCAGATAGCGGAGACGCTCACGGACAAGCAGATAGCGGTGCTCAACACCCACTCGGACCCGGACCACGTTTCCGGCAACGGTGCGTTCCGCTTCTTCATGATGCACTATGAGGACGAGCCGTACTACCGCCTGCAGGGCGGGCAGGGGATGATGATGCCTCTGCGCGACGGGGACGTTCTGGACCTTGGCGGAAGGTCGCTTCAGGTGATTCATATTCCCGGCCATACGCCCGGCAGCGTGGCGCTTCTGGACGAGGCCGCGGGTGTTCTGATCTCCGGCGATTCCGTGCAGAGCGACAACATTTTTATGTTCGGTCCGCGCAGGGACATCAACGAGTTCATACGGAGCTTGGAGCGGCTGAAGGGCCTTAAAGATAAGTTTTCCGTGGTCTGGCCGTCGCACGGTGCTTTCCCCGCGGAACCGGACCTTATAGACAAGCTTATAGAGGGCGCTCAGCAGATAGTCGACGGCAAGGTGACCGGCACTCAGGCCGAACATCGCGACACTCCGGTCCTGTTCTACAAGTTCCCGTACGCAGGGTTCTTCTGCGACGTAAAATAACTGCGCATAAAACAAAGCCGGGCCACCGTTGCGGTGGATCGCGGACGGTTCTGTACAGCAAAAGAAAAACGCTGACCGGCCATTTTGGCGAGTCAGCGTTTTGTATTGTCTTAAGTTTTACGGCAGCGGCTTTCTTGACTGGTACATGTACAGCGTGTGCTGCGTCGTGTCCACGGCGTTGAGGCCGGGTCCCGGGATGCTGAACGGGTACGCTGCGCTCAGGTAAGCGGACACATCCTCCTTGGCGCTAACGGCGATCACTTTGAAGCCGGGAGTCTGATGCACGTAGACCAGGTCCGCGTACAGGTCTACGGTCGGATCCGCGTCGCTCAGGAGGATGACGCCTTTGAGCGATCCCTGTTTCGCCGGAACGGAGAACCCGTCGAACAGGTAGAAACCGGCGTCCTTCAGGTAGAATTCGTAATACGGGTTGGATGTCGCGTAGAACTTGCGCCTTGTGAACAGCTCCGCGGTCT
>JAFZRK010000059.1 GCA_017619905.1 Bacillota bacterium | reverse complement strand
GCCCCGCGTGGACGAGATAAGCACGGACTTCGACGACGACCCGCGCGCCGTATATTTCACTCAGGCCTACAACGGCAAGATAATGCGCAAAGCGCTGATACTCAAGCTCCTGGCAGGCAAGGAGCACCCGGACAACACGGACATGTCGCCTGAAGGCGAAAAACTGTTCAGGGACGACACGCTCTCATGCACCAACAGCAGATGCGTCTGCACCCACGAGCGCGGCATACGCAAGGAATTCTACACCGACAGACACGGCACCATACGCTGCGCTTACTGCGACCAGCCCGTAAAGGAGCACCAGATTTGGAGATAAAGATGCGCACCGCAGCCGTCGTCCATCTGGACAGACTGCGCCACAACTTGGAACTGGTAAGGGATGAATACGCAGCCCCGGGCGCGGAGATATTTGCCGTGCTGAAAGGCGACGCCTACGGCTGCGGAATATCCAACGTCTACCCCGTTTTCAGGGACTTCGGAATTAAGAAGTACGCCGTGGCGATCTGGGAGGAAGGCCGCGATCTGCGCGCCGCAGGAGCCGAAGACGAAGAGATAATAATACTCGGCGACACCTGCCCCTGGCAGTACGCGGAGCTTTTCGAATACCGGCTGATCCCGACCGTATTCAGCACAGACACCGCAAGGGCTCTCAGCCGCATGGCCGAAGAGCGCGGCGAGACTCTTAACGTAAGCATAAAAGTGGACACCGGCATGAGCCGCATCGGTTTTCCCGCCGGACAGGAAGCAGCGGACGCTGCAGTTGAGATATCCAAACTGCCCGGCCTTAAGATCCACGGCATGTTCACCCACTTCGCCTGCGCGGACGAGGACCCCAGCCCATCCATGGACAGGCAGCTGAAGCTCTTTCTTGACACCGCCGGGCTTATAAGAAAGCGCGGCGTTGAGATACCGCTTCTGCACACCGCGAACAGCCCTGCCACACTGCTGCATCAGAAGACACACCTGGACGCCATACGCCCCGGAGACATACTCTACGGGCTGAACCCTGTGGATAACGATCTGTGGCGCAGCATGGGCTTTCAGGAAGTCATCACCTGGGAGACATACGTGGCCCATGTGAAGACCGTGCCTGCCGGCACATCAGTCGGCTACGGCGCGACGTTCACAACAGACAGGGATACGGTGATCGCGACCATTCCGGTGGGATTCGCGGATGGCTACAGAAGGCACCTTTCCAACAAAGGATGCGTATACATCAAAGGCTGCAAGGCCCCGATAATCGGACGCGTGTGCATGGATCAGTTCATGGTCGACGCCTCGGGCGTTCCAGGAGTAAAGCCCTGCGACCGCGTGGAACTTCTGGGCGAGCATTTCGGAATCCTTGACATGGCGGACATGCTGGACCTGAACGTGGACGAAGTGGTTACCGGCATAAGCAAAAGAGTGCCGCGGGTGACCGCGGACTGAAGGCCTCGCGCCCGTCATTACCTGAGACAATAAAAAACGACCCGCTCCTGATCGAGCGGGTCTGTTCTTTTTGCTTTTTTCTTACAGCGGAATGTTGCCGTGCTTCTTGGCCGGGGAATCCTGCTGCTTGCCTTCCAGGGCCTTGAAGGCCTTGATCAGCTTCTTTCTGGTGTCTGCCGGAACTATTACGTCGTCCACGTATCCGCGGGAAGCCGCCACGTACGGGTTCATCATGGTGCCTTCGTACTCAGCTATCTTGTTGGCCCTCTCCTCTTCCGGATCCTCGGCCGCCTTGATATCCTTGGCGAATATGATGTTTGCCGCGCCGGAAGCGCCCATTACGGCTATCTCCGCCTTGGGCCATGCGAACACGGTGTCAGCGCCCAGGTGCTTGGAGCACATTCCTATGTAGGCGCCGCCGTAGGCCTTTCTGGTTATTACGGTGACCTTGGGAACGGTGGCCTCGGAGTAAGCGAACAGCATCTTGGCGCCGTGGCGGATTATTCCGCCGTACTCCTGATTGGTACCGGGCAGGAAGCCGGGAACGTCCTCTATTGTGAGCAGCGGGATGTTGAAGCAGTCGCAGGTCCTGATGAATCTGGATGCCTTGTCGGAAGCGTTGATGTCCAGGCAGCCCGCCATTACTCTAGGCTGGCTGGCGATGACGCCTACGGTCCTCCCGCCGAGACGGATGAAGCAGGTTATGATGTTCTTGGCGTAGAGCGCCTGAACGTCCAGGATCTGTCCGTCGTCCGCCAGACTCTTTATTATGTCGTACATCTCGTAGGACTTGTTGGGGTTGTCCGGTACGATGTCGTTGAGCTTTTCGTCTATCCTGTCCACAGGATCCTCGGTGGGCTTCTGCGGAACGGGGGATCTGTTGCTCTGCGGCAGATAGGACAGGAGCTCCTTGATCTGCTGTATGCAGTCGTCCTCGGTCTTGCAGGCGAAGTGCGCCACGCCGGAAACGCTGTTGTGGGTGTTGGCGCCGCCGAGTTTTTCGGAGGTGACGATCTCGCCGGTAACGGACTTGATTACGTTAGGTCCGGTTATGAACATCTGGCTGGTCTTCTCCACCATGAAGATGAAGTCCGTAAGAGCCGGGGAATACACCGCGCCGCCCGCGCAGGGTCCCATTATTACGCTTATCTGCGGGATGACGCCGGAGGCCTTGGTGTTGTTGTAGAATATGCGGCCGTAGCCCGCCAGAGCGTCAACGCCTTCCTGGATGCGGGCTCCGCCGGAGTCGTTTATGCAAATCATCGGAGCGCCGGCCTTAAGAGCAGTCTCCTGAGCCATCGCGATCTTAGCCGCGTGCATCTCGCCCAGAGATCCGCCCATTACCGTAAAGTCCTGAGCCGCAGCGTAGACGGTGCGTCCGTCTATCTGTCCGTAGCCGGTGACCACGCCTTCGCCCGGAGTGTACTTGTCCTCCATGCCGAAGTTGGTGCAGCGATGGCGCACGAACATTCCGGTCTCCTCGAAGGTGCCGGGGTCGAAGAGCTTTTCAAGACGCTCTCTGGCCGTCATCTTCCCGGACTGGTGCTGCTTGTCGATGAGCCGCTGGCCGCCGCCTTTCTCTATGAGCTCCTTGCGCTCGACGAGGGCTTCCTGCTTGGTCTTTCCCGCGCTGGGATCGATGCGTACTGCTTTCTTCTTTTCCGGTTTGGGCGCCGGTTCGAATACTTCTTCGGTAGAGACCATTTCTACGGTATATTTCATTATGCGACCTCCGTAATGAACTATTGTTCCATGATATCGTGGATAATTATATCAAAAAAGCACCCTGCTGTCATTCATAATTGCGCTAAAAGCAAGGTCAGAGCCGGTTAATTTTTCGACAATTGGGGAGCGTGGAGAAGCAGCCTCGTGGTATAATCATTTCAGGAAAGAGAGGCATCCGCAATGAAGAAAGTGCTTATAATCGGCGGAACGTATTTCGCAGGCAGAGTGTTCGCAATAATCGCAAAGCAGAAAGGATACGGACTGAGCTTCATCAACCGCGGAACGTATTCCATGGGATACCTGGGAGACGTTTCGGAATACAGGGCAGACAGGCGCGATCCTGCCGCGCTCTCCGCGCTTCCGGGCGGTGAATATGACGCAGTGGTGGACTTCTGCGCATACGAGCCGGAGGACTGCTCAACGCTGTTCAGCGCTGTAAATATAAAGACGGCTCAGTACATCCTGCTCAGCACCGCTGACGTCTATGACCGGTCGATAAGGACAAAGAAGGACGAGACCGCCCCGCTCCAGGACCGCATGGGGAACTGCATGGCCGCGGACTACATGTGGAAGAAACGCAACCTGGAGACGGAGGCCGCTCAGGTCTGCGCACTCAACAATGCCGGTCTCACCATACTGCGCCCCGCTTTCATATACGGACCTTTCAACTACGCTCCGCGCGAGAGCTTCTACGTTGAACGCATAATAAAAGGGCTGCCCGTGCCGGTGCCCTCGGACTCGGATTCCGAGTGGAACTTCGTGTTCGTGACCGACGTGGCCCGAGCCATCTGCGCCTGCATAGAGCAGCAGGACGTTTCCTGCGGGCAGGCCTACAACCTTTCCGCGCCGGAGACCGTCACCTACAAGAGCTACATGGAGCTCCTGCAAAAAGTAACGGACAGGCCTTTTGAGACCCGTCCGGTGACCGTATCGGAAGTAATAGCGCAGAACATCCCTCTGCCCTTCCCCCTCACCGCGGACGAGAGCGAGCTCTTCGACGGCACGAAAATAACGAGGCAGCTCGGAACAAGCTACATTCCGATAGAAGAAGGCATGCAGAAGGCGTTCAACGCGTTCAAGTCCGTCTACGAAGTCAGGTAACGTCCTTGAATTCCATGGAGAAGATATCCTGATCGGCGGTTATGATCTCGCTGAGTTCCTGTCTCAACGACCGCGAAGAAGCGTTGATCTCCACGACGCAGGTAAGCTTTCCGTCATTTCTGCTCACAGAATACTCCGAAACGCTCGCGCCTTTTTTTCTCAGTTTTTCCTTGAACCTTGCCGCTGTTTCCGGGTCGTCCTTCATGACTGCTTCGAGTCTGCAGTCGTAAGTCTTGTAGTGGCCGATTCCGAAACGGTGCATTATGAACTGCATCAGTACGACGAACACCGTTGCGAATACCGCAAGATAATACAGACCCGCGCCCATGGCCATCCCTATTCCGGCAACGCACCACAGACCTGCCGCTGTCGTAAGCCCTTTCAGTGACTGATGTCTGTCGCGGTAGATCATGCCTGCGCCCAGGAAACCCACGCCGGTGACTATCTGAGCGGCGATGCGCGCCGGATCCGCGGCTTTCATCCCTTCCGCAAGATCCGTAAATCCGTACTTGGAGATGATCATCATGACTGCGGCCGCACAGGCGACCATGCAGTGGGTCCTTACTCCCGCGTCCTTGAAATGCCTGGATCTTTCGATTCCGACCACTCCTCCGCATACCGCGGCTGCGACCACGCGCGCCAGCATCTCCAGGACCTGGCCGAGAGGCATGTCAGCCCCCAATGTTCTTAAAAACTCCATATAAAACCTCTGTTATCCTTTCGCGCAGGGCCAGCTGACCGTCCCTGTTGAGATGTATTCCGTCGGACTTGAAAAGGTCCGTCCTATAAGCAGTTCCGTCAAAAGTAAGGTCCGAGACGCCTGCAAAAGTCAGCCGGGGCAGTTCTTCGCAAAGCTTTTCCATGCCTTCCGCCACCAGCAGCGAAGTCTCCGTAAAATACGGCGCGCCGGGCATCAGAAGCGGGCTCAGCAGCACGAAACGTGTATCCGGAAGATGCTCCAGGAAATACCCGTACATGCGTATTTTGAGTTCCAGATTCGCAGCTGCCTGCCTTGCCGGCTTGCCTTTCAGCCCCGCGTAGTCGTTGGAACCGGACTGGATGACGGCGACGTCAGGCGCGTACGGGAAAAGCAGCCGATCCGCGTAATGGACCAGCAGCACGTCCGTAGCGCCGCCGAAACCGTGGTTCTGAGCGCCGAACTGAGCCATGTCCCTGTCCAGGTTCTTCCACATGCGGAAGTTGGAAGCGCCGTAGAAGACCGTTGCCGGAACCGTTCCGGAAACCGGGACGTCCGCGGGAGCGATATTCCGCGCCGGGTACTTCTGCTCTATGGCAAGAACCTCGTTCTCGTAGCCCGTAAAGACCGGCGCTCCGGGCTCCCAGCCGCTCTTCCAGGAGCTGGTATCGAGATCTTCGTAAATGTTTTTCATGCTCTTTACGTAACTTATATTATGTCCAAGCCGTTACTCTATGCCCAGCACTTTGTAATCCTGGGCCTCCACTGCCTTAACGAGCAGTTCGTCCGCCACCGGCGCGTTCAGCGTAACGACCGCGGTCCCCGCTGCATGATCTACGACAGCGTTCTCAACGCCTGCCACGCCTTTGAGCGCCTTCGCCACGCGCGCCTCGCAGTGGCCGCACATCATTCCTTCAACCTTAAGAGTCTTTTTCATCGTCTTTTCCTCCTTGACATCTTCTGCTGTTTCTTTCGGGGCGTCCAGGGCGCAGGTCTGATCGCTGCAGCCACCCTCAGCATTCTTGTTCTGTTTTATCTTTCTGTCATGACTTGCGTCATGTATCTTGACCATATTGAGCCGGAGCGCGTTCATGCACACGAAGAAACTTGACAGCGCCATCGCCGCGGCTCCGTACATGGGCTTCATTGCTATGCCGTACAGACCGGCCGCCAGCGGAATGCACAGCGCGTTGTAGAAGAACGCCCAGAACAGGTTCTGGTGTATGTTCCTGATAGTCGCGCGGCTCATGCGTATTGCTGCGGTAACGTCCGTAAGGCGGCTCTTCATGACTACTATGTCCGCCGCGTCTATCGCGACGTCCGTGCCCGCGCCTATCGCAATGCCCGTATCCGCCAGCGTAAGGGCAGGAGCGTCGTTTATGCCGTCGCCCACCATGGCGACCTTCCCTTCTTCCTTAAGGCGCCGTATGACGTCCGCCTTTCCGTCCGGAAGCACTCCTGCGATCACCTCGTCCACGCCCGCGGCGCGGCCTATGGCCCTTGCGGTCTTCTCGTTGTCGCCGGTCAGCATCACGGTACGTATGCCCATGCCTTTGAGCTCCTCCACGGCTCTGGCGGAGTCTTCCTTTATGGTATCCGCGACCGCGATTATGCCGATGGCCTTGCCGTCTTTCGCGAACAGCAGAGGCGTGCGTCCGAGCTCCGAAAGCTCCGCCGCCTTTTCCGACAGTTCCGCCGGCACTAAGGCCGCGGACGATATGTATTTATGGCTTCCGCCGAGGATCTCGGAGCCGTTGAGCACCGCGCGCAGTCCGTTTCCGGGAAGCGCCTCAAAGTCCGACACCTCCGGGATATCCATGCCTGCCGCCTTTTCCGACACTGCCTTGGCCAGCGGGTGTTCGCTCCTGGCTTCCAGCGCCGCGGCGTACGAAAGCAGTTCCTGCTCCTCGCACCCGTAAGGTATCATGTCCGTTACCGCCGGATGCCCCTCGGTTATGGTCCCGGTCTTGTCCAGAGCCACTATGTTTACGCGGCCCGCACCTTCCAGCGAAGCCGCGGTCTTGTACAGTATTCCGTTCTTTGCGCCTACGCCGCTTCCGACCATTATCGCTACCGGAGTGGCAAGTCCAAGCGCGCAGGGGCAGCTTATGACCAGCACGGAGATCGCCCTTGCTATCGCAAAGCTGAACTGCCTTCCGGCAACCATCCAGCCGATCAGCGTCACCAGCGCTATGCCTATCACCGCAGGCACGAATATCCCGGACACCTTGTCCGCTATCCTTGCAAGAGGCGCCTTGGTCGCTGCAGCGTCTGACACGGTCTTTATTATCTGCGCAAGGGTGGTGTCT
>JAFZRK010000058.1 GCA_017619905.1 Bacillota bacterium | reverse complement strand
GATAAGACCAAGGACTTTCCGCTTTTCAGCCGCAGGTCCGCCTTTACGGACGACAGCGTCATGACTGTGGCAGTGGCGGAGGCGCTGATGGACAGCGAAGGAAAGAGCGGCGGAAAGATAAAGGCAGCGCTGGCTGCATCCATGAGGAAATGGGGCCGCAGGTATCCCCACGCGGGTTACGGAAGGAGATTCATCCAGTGGCTGTTCGACGATGAGATGGGTCCCTACAACAGCTACGGCAACGGTTCCGCCATGAGGGTGGCGGCCGCCGGCTGGCTGTACGGTACCATGGAGGAGACCCGCCGGATGGCGCGGCTTACGGCTGAAGTTACGCACGATCACCCGGAGGGCATCAAGGGCGCGGAGTCGGTGGCCTGCGCCATATTCCTGGCGAGGAACGGCGCATCAAAAGGGGAAATAAAAGAATACATAGTCCGCGAGTTCGGCTACGACCTTAGCCGCACCTGCGACGAGATCCGTCCCGGCTACTGTCATGTGGAGAGCTGCCAGAAGTCAGTGCCGGAGTCGATCACCGCTTTCCTGGAGGGCAGCGGTTTTGAGGACGCCGTCCGCACCGCCGTTTCGCTCGGCGGAGACACGGACACCATCGGCTGCATCGCGGGCAGCATGGCGGAGGCCATGTACGGCGTGCCAGAGAATCTTAAGAAAGAGTGCAGGGCGCGCCTTCCTGAGGACATGCTGGAGGTGCTGCGCAGGTTTTACGGGACCATAGCTGAGTGATGCCGGATCCTGTACAGACATTTGTACAGTAACGCGTGCTAGAATAAGGGCGTAAAAAGCAAGATGATCGGCCGGCGGAACGGTTCTGCCGGCCGAATTTGGGGCCGAAAAAGAACAAATGTTCTTGATTTTTGTCCGGTAAGGGGTTAGAATCGAGCTGCCGGAGAATGGCGCGCAATGCGCCGGCCGCCGAAAGAAGGGGAGATGCGCATAGTGAAGGCCGTCAGATGCACAGTGGACATGATAGCTGTTTTCCGATGCGGCGAAATGCCGGAGCCGGTTCGTTTCAGATACACGGACCGGGAAGGTAAGGAGACGGTCATAAACGTGGACCGCATCCTGGATCTTGCTGTGGACAGGGCTGGGTCGGGAAACAGCATAACGTACACATGCCTGAGCATAGTAGGACGCAGGCAGATCCGCTACGACCTTAAATACGTGGGCCGGGACATACGCTGGGAGCTTTACAAGATAGGGGACATGTAGCGTAAAAGCGCCGCGGGGACCGATCGCCGCAAAACTTGCCGGGTGCATTAAAACTGCTTGAAATCCGCGCGGCAAACTGCTATACTTTATTTCGCGTTTAATAACGGTCTGTTAGCTCAGCTGGTAGAGCGCATGGGTCACAACCATGATGCCGCGGGTTCGAGTCCCTCACAGACCACCATAGAATAAAAGACCGCCAGAAGGCGGTCTTTTATTCTATGACGTAAGTCCCTCACAGACCGTCCTTTACCACTTATTATGCACCTTTTCCGCGAATCCCAGGAAGTCCTTGACTTCAACGACTGTGCCGTCGTCCAGCACTGCTTTTCCGGAGTAAAGTCCGAACACCTGATGCTGGTCTGAGCAAAGTATCTTAAAGTCCGTACAGGCGGCGCGGTCCAGTATGGGCGTAAAGTCCATCTCAAAGCGCCCGTCGTCGGACGTAAAGGTCCAGGGGCTCATGTAGTCGTCCCTGCCGTCTTTCTGCGGAATGTTGAACGTAACGTTGGAGAGCTTGTGGGCTTTGCCGCCGCAGAACAGCATGTTCTCAGACGCTGCCGTGGTGTCTCCGAAGCCGTAGCCGATGTTCCAGCCGAAGGGCATGCCGTCAACCGCTCCCGAGGCGCTGCCCCAGTACCAGGTGTTCTCGTAGGTCCAGACCCCACGTCCCCAGTCCAGCACGCCGTAAGCGTCCGGGCGGTCGAAATCGTAGGTCCGCCCCGCGAAGGTCACTTTGCCGGATGCCTTAAGACAGTTGATTTTCTGGTTGTAGTAGAAGGCCGTCTTCTTCTCCGCGAAGGGCGTCACTATCACCATGGATTCCTGCTCCGGATTCTCCAGGCGTATCTCGCCGTCTATGGGGTTGCCGCCGCAGAAATCGTCCATGTGGAAGCGCAGCAGACGGTGGTCCCCGTTGTGTTTAAAGCTTATGCTGTAACCCTTGCCGGAGCTTTCCACGTCGCCCTTGTCCGAGCCGGCGGGGAAGTTCTTCCTGCCCCGTGTCAGAATGCCCATGGGGCTGTTCGTGTTCTCCCAGCGCTTTTCGAAGTCCAGCAGCGAGATGCTGTCCAGACCCATGTACGAGTTATCGTCTATCGTGAGCGCCACCGCGTAGTCCCGCGTAGTTATCAGGTAGTAGTCCCACTCCTTGATGCGCATGGCTCCGCCCTTTATCTTAGAACGGTCGTAGTCCATGAGAAGGCCCTTGGTGTAGCCGGGTTCTATAAGGTGTCCGTTATCGTCCAGCAGGGCATGGCGCTGCTTTATTTCGTGATCGTTTCTCATTTTTGTGCTCCGTTTCAGCAGGGGGACAGCATGCAGGTCGCCCCTTGGTCATATTATAGCATATCGTGCGTGACCGGTGTTCCAGTTCGTTGTTGAAAAGCACATTCGTCGGTGGTATCCTATTGTTATTATTCTACAGAAAACAGTCAGGAATCATTATGGAAAGAGAAAGGTTGGGAAGCCGTCTGGGCTTCATTCTTCTGAGCGCGGGATGCGCTATTGGCTGCGGCAACGTCTGGAAGTTCCCCTGGATGACGGGACAGAACGGCGGCGCGGCATTTGTTATCGTATACATCATCTGCCTTGTTCTGCTGGGGCTTCCGGCCATGACAGTGGAGTTCGCGCTGGGACGCGCTTCGCAGGCAAGTCCGGTAAAGATGTACCAGAAGCTGGAAAGGCCCGGTCAGAAATGGCACTGGCACGGCGTTCTGGCCATGATCGGAAACTTTGCCCTCATGGCGTTCTACACTGTAGTCACCGGCTGGATCCTCTACTACTTCGTAAGCTTCCTTACCGGAAAGACCGCAGATCTGGGTTTCGTCCCCATGATCACCAATCCCGGACTGAATCTGGGCTACATGGCTGTCGTGGTGGTGATAGCATTCGTTCTGCTGTCATTTAAGCTGCAGTCCGGACTTGAGAGAGTATCCAAGTACATGATGGTGGCCCTGCTGCTGCTCATGATAGCTCTTGCGGTAAGGAGCTTCACGCTGGAAGGCGCAGGCGAGGGACTTAGCTTCTACCTGGTGCCGGATTTCAGCAAGATCGACTTCAGCGTCGTAGTGGCAGCCATGAACCAGGCGTTCTTTACGCTGTCTCTGGGCATTGGCTCCATGGCCATCTTCGGAAGCTACATCGGAAAAGAAAGAAGTCTTCTTGGCGAGTCCGTAAACGTCATTATCCTGGACACTTTCGTGGCGCTCATGGCAGGGCTCATCATATTCCCGGCCTGCTCGTCCCTGGGACTTGAAGTGGACGCCGGTCCGGCGCTTCTGTTCAATACCATGGCCGGCGTGTTCAACAGCATGGCAGGCGGCAGGGTATGGGGCACCATATTCTTCCTGTTCATGACCTTTGCTGCGTTCTCCACAGTGCTTGCGGTATGCGAGAACATACTCGCCTGCATAAGGGAGCTCACCGGCTGGGGCAGAAAGAAGGGCGCCGTAGTATCCGGAATAATAGTGTTCCTGCTTGCAATCACCACGGCTCTTGGATACAGCAAGCTCCACTTCCAGCCCTTCGCGGACGGAAGCGCCTGGCTGGACTTCTGGGACTTTATCGTAAGCAACAACCTGCTGCCCATAGGCGCGTTCATAATGACGGTCTTCTGCGTAAGCAAGCGCTTCGGCTGGGGCTGGGACAACTTCGTTGAGGAAGCCAACGCAGGCAAAGGCCTTAAGGTTAAGAACTGGATGAAGCCGATATTCCAGTTCGTAGTTCCAGTAATCGTTCTTGTGCTTTATGTGATCGGGCTTGTTGGCTTCAAGTGGAGGTAGGAAATGAAAGATCAGAAGATCGGTACAAAATGCGTTCAGGGCGGATACACGCCGGGCAACGGCGAACCGCGCCAGATACCTATAATACAGTCGACAACGTTCAAATACGACACGTCGGAGGACATGGGCAAGCTCTTCGACCTGGAGGCCAGCGGCTATTTCTACACGCGTCTGCAGAACCCCACAAACGACCATGTGGCGGCTAAGATAGCGGAGCTCGAAGGCGGCACGGCGGCGATGCTTACGTCGTCCGGCCAGGCGGCTAACTTCTTCGCGCTGTTCAACATCTGCGAGAACGGCAGCCACATAGTTGCGTCGTCCTCCATATACGGCGGAACGTTCAACCTGATCTCCGTCACCATGGCAAAGATGGGCATAGAGTCCACCTTCGTCTCCCCGGACTGCACGGAGGAGGAGCTGAACGCGGCGTTTAAGGACAACACCCGCGCGGTGTTCGGCGAGACCATAGCAAATCCGGCTCTCACCGTTCTGGACATAGAGAAGTTCGCAAAGGCGGCCCACGCGCACGGCGTTCCGCTGATAGTGGACAACACCTTCCCGACCCCTGTAAACTGCAGACCGATAGAGTGGGGCGCGGACATAGTTACTCACTCCACCACCAAGTACATGGATGGCCACGGCGTTGCTGTGGGCGGCACCATAGTGGATTCCGGCAAGTTCGACTGGATCGCCCACGCGGACAAGTTCCCTGGGCTCACCACACCGGACGAGTCCTACCACGGCATAGTC
>JAFZRK010000057.1 GCA_017619905.1 Bacillota bacterium | reverse complement strand
ACGGGCTGTAGCTGGTGAGCGTCTGCGGCAGTTCTTCTTTATTTAACATTTGTCCGATAAAACGTCCGACCATGGAGTGCTCCGACGTACCAATCAGGTAGAGGTCCTCGCCCTCGATCTTGTACATCATGTTCTCCATCTCGGCAAAGCTCATTACGCCCTTTACCACGTCGCCATGGATCATGAACGGCGGGATGAAGTACTCGAAGCCCTTGTTTATCATGAAGTCGCGCGCGTAGGACAGAATGCTGCTGTGCAGGCGGGCGATGTCTCCCTTAAGATAGTAGAAGCCGTTGCCGGAGGTCCTGCGGGCGGAATCGATGTCGATGCCGGCCAGGCTCTCCATTATGTCCACGTGGTAGGGCACCTCGTAGTCCGGAACGACCGGCTCGCCGAAACGCTCTATCTCCACGTTCTGGCTGTCGTCCTTGCCGATGGGAACGGACGGATCGATGATGTTCGGGATGACCATCATGCGCTTCGTAAGCTCCGCCTGGGACTCTTCTTCCTGCTTTTCCAGGGCTGCCAACTCGTCCGCGATCTCCGCGACCTTCTTCTTGGCTTCCTCGGCCTTGTCCTTAAGCCCCTGCTTCATGAAACCGCCTATCTCGCGGCTTACGGTGTTGCGCAGCGCCCTCAGCTCGTCGCCGCGGGTCTTGGCCGCGCGCAGCTGCTCGTCCAGCGCTATTACTTCGTCAACCAGCGGGAGCTTCTCGTCCTGGAACTTCTTCCTGATGTTCTCCTTTACGAGATCCGGATTGCTTCTTACAAACTTGATGTCTAACATTTTATCTCCTTAAGGGCGTTGCCCGAGTGCTATCGAATTCCGCGGGCCGCGCCCGGCAATTATCGTAAATGTTATTTTATCACTGTTTAGGCGACTTTTCTATACTGAGTTATATCGATTATATTGTAAGCGAGGACGCAAACTAAAACAGCAGCACAAACGCTGCTGTTTTACTTGTTGTCTTTGTTTCTGAACAGGAATGATGCGGCAAATATCAAGATCATTACGATCAGATAGCCCCTGTATATCGCATGGAGCGTCGAGACCTTAAGCGGAAGAGTGATGGTGGAATCCATTGAGAAAAACGCAAGGATAACGAATAGAACCGCAATGATCAGCATTACAAGACTGACGATCCTAAGCTTTCTGCCCATCGCAAGCCTCCATTTTATTGAGCGGATTTTGAACACCGATAGCCCTTGAGAGCGCGGCGAACTCCTCTATCGACAGCGTCTCCGGGCGGCGCTTTCCGTCTATGCCTGTGGCTGTCAGGGCCGCTGCGATCTGTTCTTTAGTAAGAATGCCGGCAGATCCCGGAGCCGTTAAGCCGATGAGCGAATTAAGAAGGGTCTTTCTCCTCTGGGAGAAGGCCTTTTTTACGAGCGCGAAGAACTGCGGTTCCTCTTGCGGGGCCAGCAGACGCTCTTTTTTCAGTGTCATATGGACGACCGCGGAATCCACCTTGGGGCGAGGCGTAAAGTACTCAGCCGGAACGTCCAGAACATAGGCGCAGTCCGCGTAATACTGCAGACTGATGGACAGAACGCCGTAGTCCTTGCCGCCGGGGCCCGCGCAGATGCGCTCAGCCACTTCCTTCTGGACCATTACGGTGATGCTCTCCGCCGGGACGTTCTTTTCCAGGATTCCCAGCAGAATAGGTGTGGTTATGTAGTACGGCAGGTTGCCGACGATGCGAAGAACGCCGGAATTGCAAGGGTCCTCAGCCGAAGCATCGTTTTTGCACTGAAAATCAGTTGCTCTGCTCCAGTCAAACTTCAGTATATCCTCGTTAACGACCTCCACGTTCTTTGCGCCTGCCAGGTTGCCCTTAAGCAGCGGTATCACCGAGCTGTCAAGCTCCACGGCGATCACCCGCTTCGCACGCTCCGCCAGAGTGCACGTCAGTGCGCCCTTTCCGGGACCGATCTCCACGACCGTATCCTCCGGACCGGCGCCGCACGCGTCCACTATCGCCTCGATTATCTGCGGGTCGTTTATGAAGTTTTGTCCGAGGGCCTTCTTTGCCCGGAATTCCGCCATTTTGTTACCTAAGAAAACGGCACAGCGTTTTTCTGTGCCGCACTATCCTAATTCCCCGAATTCTCCTCCGGCGGGACCACTATGTACACCGTCTCGCCCGGGTATATCATCCGCAGGTGCGTTCTGGCCTGCTGCTCTATGTATTCGTCGCTGGTGACCCGCGTAAGCTCATCCTCCAGCTGCGACAGCTTCTCCTGAAGCTCCTCCAGCCGCGCCTCCGCCTGCGCCTTTTCCTTTTTCAGCTCCGAGATCCTGTAGACCGCGCGCCCGAACACGAAGCCGGCTATGATCACCACCGCGATGACCAGAAGCATGAACTTCCTGCGCTTCTTTGCCCTTGCGGCCGCTTCCGCCTGTCTCTTCTCCTGTTCCTCTCTTTTGGTACGCAAAGTCTCCCGGCGCTCTTTACGCTCCAGCTGCTTCTGCGTTATAGCGTTCTCCAGAATGTCTTCCTTGAAAAGATCCTGAGCCAAATCAATTCCCCTTTATCTATGCTATTCTATCATAACGCGCCGCAAGAAAAAAGGGCGACTGAGCGCCCAAAATGTGTTTTTCTTGTAAAAAAGGCGGCCTGCACCGGGGGCAGGGCCATGTTGCTGACGACGGGACGGCATGGCCCCGGCCTTTTGCTGTTTAAGGATGGCCGTCCGCAAATAATAAGCGCCGCGTATGCTGTGGCCAAAGGACTGTTTGGGACCCCGGTCCTTGGCGACTGGCAAGCCGGAAGGCGAAGCCAGAGCTTAGGATCGCTGGTGGGCTCCCAACCAAGCGGGAGCGCGTCCTTGAGCACAGCATACGCGGCGCTCTATTTACTTGAAACGACCGTTTCTTAAAAACGCTTTACAGCTGCGGGCCCGCCTTAACCAGCGACTTGCCCTTCTCGGTGGTCTCGTACTTCTTGAAGTTCTTAATGAAGCGGCCAGCCAGATCCTTCGCCTTGGCTTCCCACTCGTCGCGGTTCTGATAGGTGTCGCGCGGGTCCAGAATGCCCCAGGCCACGCCGTTCAGCTGTGTGGGTATCTCGAAGTTGAAATACGGCAGCTTCTTGGTGGGTGCCTTGTTGATGTCTCCGTTCAGGATGGCGTCGATTATTCCGCGGGTATCCTTTATGGAGATGCGCTT
>JAFZRK010000056.1 GCA_017619905.1 Bacillota bacterium | reverse complement strand
CTTGGGGTTCTTGAGGAAGTCCACGATCTCCGCGAGTTCCTGCTTCTCCTCTTCCAGACCCGCGACGTCCTTGAAGGTTATGCGCTTCTTGTCGTCGCCCTTGACCATGCGGGCGCGGGATTTGCCGAAGTTCATCACTCCGGCGTTGCCTCCGCCGCCCATGAGGTTCCTCATCAGGACCACCATCAGGACTATCATGATGATGGTGGGGATCCAGGACAGGATGCCGGAGTAGTTGGAGGGCTTGACGCTCTTGACTACGAGCGATCCGGACGTGGACTGCGGCACTATGTACTTTTCGCTGATCGTCTGCATCTCGAAGACGGTTGGCGCGTACGCCACGACCACCTCGCCGCTCTTGAGCTTGGCGGTGTACGACCTGTTGTTCTCGTTGATGAGGATCTCCGTTATCTGGCCTCTGTCGAGGTAGTCGACCAGCTCCGAGAACTCAATGTCCCTGGCGTCTCCGCTGCCGAAGAGCGATCCGCCGGTGATGAGGGTTATGAACCCTGCGACCACGACGAATATCACAACGTAGATCAGCAGCGCCTTAAGCAGACTTGGCTTCTTTCCTTTGTTGTTCAATTACAAATTTCCTCTACTTTCTTATCTAAAATTTGTGAATATTCTACATTTTTGTTGGTTAGCAATGTATTTTACCATATATAATAGGAAAATTCAATGGAGTTTTTGTGTAATGCCCACAAATTTGAGGGTCTGCGAGCGGCCATGCGCCCCGATCCGGGGCTCCGATCCGGGGCGCCGCGAGCCGGACGCGCTTTTTCGAAACGCCCTGCGGCACCGCGTCGCGTTTTGTGGTATAATATATTAATTATTCCTAACATTTGGCGATATGAACTATGCTGTTCGACTCTCATTGTCATTTTACGGACCCGGGCTTTGACGGCTGCCGCGATCAGCTGGCGGAGGAGATAAGCGCCGCGGGTCTCAGAATAGTGGATATAGGGACGGACCTTAAGACGTCGCAGGCCGCGGCGCGGGCCGCGGAGGACTTTGGATTCTGCTTTGCCGCGGTCGGCTGGCACCCGTCGGAGGTGGACCGGCTCACGGAGGAGCTTCTGGCCGAAACGCTGGATCTCTGCAAAGATCCCAGGGTCGTCGCCATAGGCGAGATAGGCCTGGACTATCACTGGGACGACGCCCCGTCCAGAGAGCTTCAGCAGCACTGGTTCCGCCGCCAGCTTCAGGAGGCCGCGCTGCTTGGCATGCCTGTGTGCATCCATTCCCGCGACGCGGACGGCGATACGCTGCAGATACTCAAGGAAGAAGTGTTCCAAAAGCGCGGATCCGCAGCAGGCCGCACGCGTGTGCTGATGCACTGCTTCTCCGGTTCCGCGGAGCTTGCCCGTCAGTACGTCAAGCTGGGCGCGAAGATAAGCATCGCGGGGCCCGTAACGTACAAGAACGCCCGCAGGAACGTGGAAGTGGCGGAGGCGCTGGACCTTAAGGACCTGCTGATAGAGACGGATTCGCCCTACCTTGCCCCCGTGCCCATGCGCGGAAAGCAGAACAGGCCGCCCTACGTGCGGTACGTGGCGGAGAAGATCGCGGAGATCAAAGGAATCACTTACGAGGAAGTTGCTGCGGCAACGTTCGAAAACGCCTGCAGCTTCTACGGAATAGATAACGGAGGACAACTATGAGGACCTGGCTGGAGATAGACTTCGAGCAGATAAAGAAGAACCTGGACGTGGTGCGCGGCGTGCTGCCAAAGGGCTGCGGGCTGACCGCGGTCGTAAAGGCCAACGCCTACGGACACGGTTTCGTAAGGACAGCCGCAAAGCTTGCGGAATTCGGAGTGGACAGCTTTGCCGTGGCCTGCATCTCTGAGGCGATGGAGCTGAGAGATGCCGGAGTGCCCGGAAGCGTTCTGGTGCTTGGAAGCACGGAGGCCTCTCAGGCGCGCCTTGCGGCGGAGAACGACATAACGCTCGCCTGCACAGGCCCGGAGCATTTTGAATCGCTCCGCAAAGCGATGGCGGGTTCCCCGGTGCCCCTGAAGATACACGCAGCGATCAACACCGGCATGAACCGCATCGGTTTCGACTGCAGGACGGAGGAGCAGCTGAATGCCATTGCCGCGGCTTACAGGACCGCGAACGGCGATCCCGCGTCCCCGCTTCGCATAACAGGTATTTTCTCGCACTTCTCCAGCGCGGACGACACCTCGGAAGGCGCCGATCCCTACACCAAGCTGCAGCTCTCGCGCTACGAGGCGGTCCTGGCGCATCTTGAGAAACTGGGCATAGACCCCGGCCTGCGCCACATCAGCAACTCCGGCGGCATAGGCAAGTACCCGCAGGCGCGTTTCGACGCGGTGCGCTGCGGCGCTCTCATCTACGGCTACAACACGGCCATGGACGCCAAGCTGCCCGTAAGGCCCGCGATGCAGTGGAAGACTGCCGTCACGGTCATCAGGACCATAGACAGGGGCGACGCGGTCTCCTACTCCAGGAAGTTCGTCGCGGACGGTCCCACAGTGATAGCCACGCTGGGCATCGGCTACGCGGACGGACTCAGCCGCGCGCTCTCCAACAAGGGGTATGTGCTGATCAACGGGCAGAAGGCCCCGATGGTCGGCAACATCTGCATGGACCAGATGATGGTGGACATAACCGCCATACAGAACTCCGCCGATCCCGAAAGCAGGGTGAAGGTCGGGGACGAAGCGATAATAATAGGTCGCTCCGGCGATCTGGAGATAACCGCGGACGACGTGGCGGAGATCCAGGGCTCCTGCATGCACGAAGTCCTCTCAACCATAGGCATCAGAGTCGAAAGATATTACAAATAGCGCGCGGGACAGAAGCGTAACGGTCATACGCGCGGAAACGGCGCAGCTGCACGCGCAGAAACGGAAACGGCCATGGCAGACCTTGTCAGAACAGTTGAAAATACGATCAGGGAGCACGAGCTCATAAAGCCCGGCGACTTTGTGCTGCTTGGGTTCTCCGGCGGTCCGGACTCGCTGTGCCTGCTTCACGCGCTGATGGATCTGAGGACACGCATGGGCTTCGAGCTGGCTGCCGTGCACATCAACCACGGGATCCGGGGCGGAGCCGCCGCGGAAGACGCCGCCTGGGCGGTGCAGCACTGCAGGGAAAACAACGTATCCTGCATCTGCGCCGAGTCCAACGTGCCCGCGTATGCAAAGAAACGCCACATGACGGAGGAGGAAGCCGGCCGCAGCGTGCGCCGCGAGATCTTCGCGTACCTTGCGTACAGCATCGCCACCGGAAAGAACATAGGCAAGGCGCCGGGCGAAAGACCGGAAGAACAGACCGGCGCTGCAGCCGTGCAGCCCGCAGGCAGAAAGGCCTCCGCGGATGCTCTGAGCGGCAGCAGAAGGTCCTCGGGAATACCCGTTCCCAAGGGCGGGATACGCGTCGCGCTCGCCCACAACATGGACGATCAGGCCGAAACGGTGCTAATGCGCATACTCCGCGGCACCGGAGTACGCGGCCTTTCCGGCATCCGGTACAGCAGCCGCTTGGACGACGCCCTGCAGAGGGTGGCCGGCGGCATCAACGACGACGAACTGCGCAGCAAGGCCAAAGAGCTTGATATTTCAATAGTTCGTCCGCTTCTGGACGTTCCCCGCAGCGACATAGAAGAGTACTGCACCGAAAATCAGTTGCAACCTCGCATAGACCACACCAACGCCGAAACGGACTACACCCGCAACCGCATACGTCTGGAGCTGATCCCGGCGATAGAGAAAGACTTCAACCCCAGCATAAAAGAAGCGCTGGTCCGTCTCGCGGCCAACGCGGCGGAGGACGACAGCGCCCTTAACGGCCTGGCGGCGGAAGCTCTGGAGAGCGCGGAGAAGGTCCTGGAGGCCAGAATGCCCCGCCCGGAGGACAAAGTCTTCCCGGAGAGCTTGAACCCCAAGCCGCTGATCAGTTCCATAGAGCTCAGCGCCGCTGCCCTGCGCAAGCTGGAGCCCGCGGTGTTCAAGCGACTGATCGTGACAGAGTTCGAACGGCTGGGCCTTGCCGAGGGCATCTCCGCGGTGCATCTGAACGCGCTCTACAGTGCCGTCATCAAGAACGTGGGCGGCAAGACCATAGAGTTCCCAAGCGGCCATACCGCGACTCTGCGCGCCGGCACCCTGACCCTGAAATAACGATCGGATCAATAAAAGAGCAGCGTATGTGCTGCGCCCAAGGACACGCTCCCGCTTGGTTGGGAGCCCACCAGCGGTCCTAAGCTCTGGCTTCGCCTTCCGGCTTGCCAGTCGCTAAGGACCGGGATCCCAAACAGTCCTTTGGTCTCAGCACATACGCTGCATTTTATTAATTTGATTCGATCTTTATTCTTTGTCTTCGGCTGCGCCGATCGCCTCGTCCAGGTTCTTTTCTATGTTCAGGATGCTGCTTATCGCCTTCTTTGCGCCCTCGATTGCTGCGCTGGCTCCGCCTATCGCTGCAGTTGCGCCGTCTTTTGCCGCCTCCTTTATTCCGGACAGGGCTGTATCCTTAAGTCCCGCCAGACCCGAAAGCGTAGAATCCTTAAGTTCCGCGATCGCCGCGTTCTTAAGCTGCGACAGCACCTCCTTCGTGGAGTCGCTGAAGCCCGTAAAGCTCTTCAGCACGGCCTCCATCCCAGCCAGACCGTTGCTCGTAAGCTCCGGCACTGTCTGAGCCCCGCCGGACATCAGCGCGTCGAACAGCTCGTTAACGAAGGTGCGCCTGGTCTCGTAGGGCATGCCCTCTATCCACGTGCGCAGCGTCTCGTTGATCCAGCGGTCCTTTGGCTCCGTCATGTCGGACAGCGCCAGCCCGCCGTGATACACGCCCCACGACGCCAGCGAATGCTGCATGAAGCCGTCGAACGCGGACTGCACTATGCGCGTGTCGCTAAGCTGCGGTTCCATGAGCCGTCCTATGACGCTGTATTCCG
>JAFZRK010000055.1 GCA_017619905.1 Bacillota bacterium | reverse complement strand
CGGCAGTGGGGTTGCCCGTCAGCAGGCTCAGTTCCACGCCCTTCCAGTCCTCGAGCGTGTTCTGATATATCTTGCCGCGCATGCGGACTTCCAGGTCCGTCTCGCCGTCCGAGTGGATCTCGTACACGGGATTCCAGCCCGCGGAGTTCTCGAAGTATTTAAGTTCAAAATCGTAGGTCCCCGCCGAAGGCGCGACCACGTCCGCCACCATTACGGGAGCGGCGCTCTGCTCGGAGAGCTTGTCCAGCTGCTTGTTCAGCTCGTCCAGCTCCCTGCGGCCCGCGAGTATCTCCTTGTTGAGCCCTTCCAGGCGCACGGCCAGTTTCTCTATGTAGTCCTGCACCTCCGACACCGGCTGCGACGTACGTCCTGAAAAGTCTCCGTTGGACTTCCAGAGCTCCTTCTGCAGCTCCTTCACCTCTATCGCCTTCTCCAGCTCCTCTATCTTCTCCCGAAGCTCCTTCGCCTTGGGATCTTCCGTGTCGTCATCGTACTGCGGCACAAAGCGCAGGTCGGAGCAGAACACTCCCTCCTGGGAAAAGAGCCGCGCGGTGTCCGCGTTGGTGCTGGGCGAAAGGCCGTACACGCACACGGTCTGGGCGCCTTCTGCAAGCTCCGCGCTGCCTTTGCGGACCAGCTCCGCGCCCCTGCGGAACACGCTCGCCTTAACTGCCTTTGTATAAAGATCTGCCATTTCGGTCCCTCCCCTAAATGTGTTTGTTAAGATACTCCTGCTGCTGCGGAGTCAGTTCGTCTATCTTCACCCCGAGGAATGCCAGCTTCCTGCGCGCCACCTCCAGGTCTATCTCTCTGGGAACGCTGATCAGCTTTTCAGTAAGCTGCCCCTCGTGCTCCACCAGGTACTTCGCGGACAGTGCCTGAATGGCGAAGCTCATGTCCATTATCTCCGCAGGATGACCGTCGCCGGCCGCCAGATTGACGAGCCGCCCTTCCGCCAGAACGTATATGTGCCTTCCGTTCGGCAGGGTGTAGCCCATTATGTTCTGACGCATCTCGCGGGTCTCGGTTGCGATCTCGCGGAGACGCTTCATGTCCACTTCCACGTCGAAATGCCCCGCGTTGCAGAGGATGGCGCCTTCTTTCATCACCATGAAGTCTTCCTCGGTGATGACCCCGGAACAGCCGGTGACCGTAACGAAGAAGTCCCCGATCTTCGCGGCTTCGTTCATAGGCATTACCGTAAAGCCGTCCATGACTGCCTCTATTGCCTTTACCGGATCCACCTCGGTAACTATCACTTTAGCGCCCAGACCCTTGGCCCTCATGGCCACGCCTTTGCCGCACCAGCCGTAACCGGCCACGACCACGTATTTGCCCGCAACTATCAGGTTAGTGGTGCGGTTGATGCCGTCCCATACGGACTGGCCCGTGCCGTAGCGGTTATCGAACAGATGCTTGCAGTCTGCGTTGTTCACCAGCACCATGGGGAAGCGCAGCGTTCCGGCCTTGTCCATCGCTATGAGGCGGTTGATGCCTGTGGTGGTCTCCTCGCAGCCGCCTATCACGTACGGCAGCTCCTCCTGCATCTGAGTGTGCAGCATGTTGACCAGGTCTCCGCCGTCGTCGATTATTATGTTCGCGTGATGCGACAGGGTCTCCCTTATGTGCGAGAAATATTCCTCTTCCGTCGCTCCGTGCCACGCGTAGACGTTAAGTCCCGCCTTTACCAGCGCCGCGGCCACGTCGTCCTGAGTTGAGAGCGGGTTGGAACCCGTAACGAACATCTCGGCTCCGCCCGCGGCAAGCACCTCGCAGAGGTACGCGGTCTTGGCCTCCAGATGCACCGACAGCGCTATGCGCTTGCCCGCGAAGGGCCGGGTCCTGCTGAGGTCCTCCTCCAGACTGCGCAGTATGGGACAGTTCCTCTTTACCCATTCGATCTTGTTCTCGCCGGACGAAGCCAGCTCCATGTTTCTTATGATGCTCAAATCGTTCTGTCCTTTCTTAACGGCGGACCATTCCGCCTGACATTTAATAATAACTTTTTTGAGCAAAAAAAACAACGGCGCATGGCTCTCAAAAGGCCCTCCGCCCGGAAAGCGCCGCAGAATTAAAAGCCCTCGCCCGGAAAGCAGCGCACAGTAAAAGACCCTTCGCATCTGCCGCGAAGGGCCTGTTCTTCCGGATGCCCGGATCGTTATTGAAACTGCAGCGCTTCCGGCTACTTCTCCTTACCCTGCCATACAACTACCTGCGGGAACGGGATCTCTATGCCGCCGGCGTCCAGAGCAAGCTTCAACTCGCGGTTGAGTATCCTGCGCGCGTTGTAGATGTTGGACTCGTGCACGTCCGCCGTCACCTTCAGGTCCACGGAGGAGTCGCTCAGGTTCTCCACGCCCATGTAGTGCGGCCTTTCCGGGAACATCTCCGGATACATGGATGGCAGACGGTCGCAGAGCTCGTTTATGACCTTCTCGGCTTTGATAAGGTCCGCGCCGTAGGCGATGCTCACGATCGAGACCGCAACGGACGAAACGTCGGACAGGTTGGTCAGCACGCGTATGTCCGAGTTGTTCATTATGCGTATGTTGCCGCCCACGTCCGCTATCTGCGTGGATACTATTCCTATGGAACGCACCGTGCCGCGGAAGCCGTCTACGCTGATTATGTCGCCCACGTAGAAGCGCCCTTCGAACAGGATGAATATCCCCGCGAAGATGTCTTCAATGAGCGACTGCGCTCCGAAGCCGATGACTAAAGCTAATATTCCTAAGCCGGCTATTACCGTAAGCACGTCCGCGCCCAGTATGTTGAGGCCGTAGATTATTCCGAAGATCACCACCGCGTAGCGGATGACGTTGCACAGCATGCCTTTGAGCGTTTCTCCCCGGCGAGTCTTGGTCTTTATGAGTCCCAGGATGGCCATTACTATGCGGTAGAACGCCCAGCAGCCCAGGACCATGAGGATGAGCGCCACCAGGCGCATGTAGTCGAAGCCGCCGGTCTCCGTGCGCATGGGCAGGTATTTGCCCAGGTAGGTCTGGTTGAAGAGCTTGACCGCCTCTTTCTGCGACGGCGCAAGGAAGAAACACAGCTCCGGGAAGTATATCAGAAGCAGGATGATGACGATGATTACCGCCGCTATTATCCTGCCCGGTCCGCCTTTCTTTCTGGGCTTTTTAACTTTTTTATCGCTCATGAGGGTCCTCCTTTCGCTCCCTTCGTGTTGACTGATCTGTGTCTTGATGGCCGCCGGCCTACTGTATCGTTACGTCGTTGGATCTCACCGTACTTCCGTTGCTGAATGTTACGTCCACGCGGAATCTGTTGCCCGGTTCTGCGTACGCTTCCGGTACGGAGATCTGACTGGAGATGTCCCATTCATATCCGCCCTCGTTGATGTAGGATCCCGCATCATAACTGTAGAGCTTGACTTCCGTGACCTCTATCCCCATTTCGTCCATGTAATCCGAGCTGAAGGAATAATACACGTACAGATTGTAGTAACTTGCGTTGACGACCTGCTCGAAGCAGTTGGAGCAGTAGATCACGCCGCCGCTATTCTCCCAGTTGTGGCCGTCGCCGTCCTCGAACTCAGCTTCGGACGCAACCGCTCCGGGCTCCAGCTCGCCGCAGCGCGCGCATTTCGATATGTAGTAGAATTGTCTGCGAAGGCAGGTAACGGACTCGTACTCCTTCAGGTACTGGTAATCGTGTCCCAAAGCAGGCGCCGGTCCTTCAGTGGTCTGAGTCGAGAAAGCGCTGTTGGAGAATGACGCCGTGTACAGATAGGTTCCCTCTTCCTCGCAGGTGGGTTCCACGGCTGTTGATCGCGTTCCGGCGATCTCTTCATCCAGGATATGGTTCTCGTCGCGGAGGCAGTAAGCATGGGCGTAACACATATAGCCGGAATTTGTCCGCACCCAGCGATACTCGGTCTCCCAGTCGTGCCCCAGGGGCTCGCCGGTGACGGTCTTTGTCTGCGTGGTGAACGGAGCGCTGAACGACGCGGTGCATCTTACAGTCTCGCCCGCCTCGCAGGTGGCATCCGAGATGATAGTTCTCTCGGCCTGCATGAACTGGCTCTCTTTATGAGAGGAATCGTTGCCGCAGACCCGTTCCGCAGTTACAGTGCTCCCGTCCGAGGCCCAGGTATATGTAGGCGTGCCCCAGTTGTGGCCAAGGGCCGCCACCTGTACGGTCGTCCTTGACATTTCCATATTGCAGCCGGAGCAATATACCACGTTGTCGTAGTGGCCGCCTTCCGTACAGGTGGCAGCAACTTCGTTCTCCTTTACCGCCGCAGCCGCCGTATGGCCTGTAGCCGCGACCTTTACAGTATCTCTGGACAGTTCCTTATTGCACTCGGAGCAGTAGACTACGTTATCATAACCGCCGTCCTCGGTGCAGGTGGCTTCCTTCTCGTTCTCTCTGACAGCATCCGCTGATGTGTGGCCCTTGGCGGGCTCTGTTACGGTACCGCTGGAGATGACCTCGCCGCAGACCGTACAAGTTATCGTCTCATCGTGATGGCCCTCTTCTTCGCAGGTGGCCGCTACTTCGTTCTCTATCACGGGATCGCCCGGAGTGTGGTCCGTCTTTGCGATCACGACATTTGTCCGGGATATCTCCTCCCCGCAGACAGTGCATCTGACTATCTCCGTGTATCCGCCCTCGCTCTGACAGGTGGCCTCCACCACGTTCTCTTTTACCGGTTCGCCGGCAGTGTGCCCCGTGGCCGCAATTGTGTTGTGGGCGTGGACGCCGCACTCCGTGCAGACGTACTCTTCCTCGCCGTCCTGAGTGCAGGTGGGCTCCCTGTACACCAGCGGGTTCTCGGTATCGTACTTATGCGGCGCGTCCGGATCCCGTTCCCACAGGCGTATCATGGCGTCCGTGTCGTAGCCGGTCTGCTGCGTGAACGCCGGGCGCTGCGCGCCGGAGATCAGCTTCCTTATCGACAAGGCATTCTCGCCGTCCTGCGCCATGGAGACCGTGGACACCACCACAGCCGCGGCAAGCACTGCGGCGCCTCCTCTGGCAGCCGTTCCGAGCAGCTGCTGAAGTATCGAATAACGCTGGCGCTCCTTCTGTTTTTCCTTACGCAAAATACGGCGTGGTTCCCCGGCCGGGGCCTCGCCCTGGAAAATGTTCTCTTCTCTGGTGGTTACGGACGACTCCTTAAAGAACGACTCGTCCGGGTAGACAGGATTGTATTCGGGCAGGCGGGTATGCTCCGGCAGCGAACTGTGCTCCGGCAGATTCGGATGCTCTGAATTGTAGAAGGATTCCTCGCTCACTGCTCTGCGTTCCTTTGCTGTAGGACGTCACCTGTTTCTTTATTTTATAATAACATACAGATCGTAAAAAAAATATCATAATATGACAAAAACCGGCCTGCGGCGCGGCGGTTGCAGATGCGAAACCCGTTATATTATGGTAATATTATATGGGTCACGAGTTCTGGGAAACAACGGACGCCGCGCCAGACATCTGCGGGAAGGAACCGGTCAATGAAGAATAAAAAGAAGAAGATGCTTCCCCTGCGCAAAAAGATAGCGCAGGCAATAATTTTCGTGGTGGTGGCCTCGCTGCTGTGCGTGGGCGCCGTGTTTTTCATTAACTCCCGGCGGATCGCAAACACCCTTATAGACTCCAACAGGGAGATGTCGCAGACCTCCAGGTCCATGTCTTCCGAATCCATGGACGAGCTTACCCGCGTGCGCCTGCAGGAGCTCGCGGACGACAAGGCCGCCCTGGCCGACAGGACCTTCTACGAATTCCAGCAGGCCGTCAGCATAGTCGCTTCCGCGGCGGAAAAGCTCTACGAGAACAGGGATGCCTACCCACAGAGGTCCGTTCCGCTTCCCGATCCCGCTAAGAACGGCGAACTCTCGATTCAGCTGCTCTACGCTCCCGATGCCGACCCCGCCGACCCGGACACGGTCCGCGAGGTGGGACTGATCGGCAACCTCCAGGAGACCGTCTATTCCGTCAACCTCCACAACGAGAACATCGCCTCTGTCTATTTCGCCTCCGCCAAAGGCGTCATGGTCCAGGCAGACTATATATCCGCCAGCAAATTCGACGAGAACGGAGACCTTATGCCGCTGAACGCAAGGACCCGTCCCTGGTATCAGGGCGCCGCGGCCAGCGGAGGTCCCTTCATAACGTCCGTCACCAAGGACGCGCACACACCGCGCCTTGGAATAATGTGCGGAGTACCCGTTTACTCGGACGGCGAACTGGCGGGAGTCGGCGGCGCCGGCATGTATCTGGACAGCATCAACAGTTTGGTAGAGAGCGTGGAGCTGGGCGACAAGGGCAACGTCTGCATAGTCAATCAGCTTGGCCGCGTTCTTTTCTCAACGTTTACGAGCGGGCCGCTCTCCGTGGAGGAGAACGACAAGGACCTGCGTCTCTCGACGGACTCCGCGCTCATAGGGCTCGCCATAGAAGCGCTCCGCGGGGAGAAAGGAATAAAGCAGCTCAGCATAGGCGGCGGTCAGAGCTACGTTGCGTACTCCCCCATGAAGACCGTCGGCTGGTCCATATTCGTGGTGCTTTCCAAGGAGCAGATGGAAGCGCCGATCGCGGAGCTTCAGGAAGGTCTGGACCGCATAGCCGCCGAATCGGAGGACGAGGCAGGCCAGAAGATAACCAGGGCATCGTTCCTGTACTTCATAGTGTTCGCTGCCGCTCTGGCGATAGCGCTGGCGGTATCCATCCTGCTCTCCAACCGCATAGTCGATCCGATACAAAAACTCACCAGGGAGGTCGGTCAGATAAAGGGCGACGACCTCGATTTCCACTGGGATCTGGATACCGGCGACGAAACTCAGCTGCTGGCGGAGTCCTTTGAGTCCCTGACCGGACGCATAAAGACCTACATCAGCGACATCCAGAAGATAACCTCGGAGAAGGAGCGCATAAGCGCGGAGCTGGAACTGGCCACGCGCATCCAGACCAACATGCTGCCGAACATCTTCCCGGCCTTCCCGGACCGCACGGACTTCGACATCTACGCGTCCATGAATCCCGCAAAGGAGGTGGGCGGCGACTTCTACGACTTCGTCCTGATGGACGACGACCGCCTTATGATGACGATCGCGGACGTTTCCGGCAAGGGAATCCCGGCGGCGCTGTTCATGATGGTGTCCATGATACTCATAAGGAACGAGGTGGCCAACGGACTGAGCCCCGCCAGGGCGCTGGAGAACGTCAACACCAAGATATGCTTAAACAACCGCGAGGAGATGTTCGTGACGGTGTGGCTGGGGATTCTGGACCTTAAGACCGGCAAGCTAACGGCGGCCAACGCGGGCCATGAATACCCCATGCTCAAGAAGCCGGACGGCAGCTTTGAACTTGTAAAGGACAAGCACGGCTTCGTCATAGGAGGCATGCAGGGCCTGAAATACAAGGAATACGAATGGCAGCTGGAGCCCGGATCCAAGGTCTTCGTATACACGGACGGCATCCCGGAGGCGACGGATACCGCCAACGAGCTGTTCGGAACAGACCGGCTCACAGAGGTCCTGCGCGGCGTGGAGAACGACACGCCGGAGGAGATACTCAAGGCCGTATCCGAGGCCGTCCATAAGTACGCCGGCGAAGCCGAGCAGTTCGACGATGAGACCATGCTCTGCCTGGAATACAAGGGCAGCGCCGACAGATCATGACCGGGCGGAAATATCCGGCGCGGTCCTGCGCAGCACAGAAGGGAGCATGGGACGCTCCCTTTTTTTGCGTCCCCGGGACGGAAAGGGACAAAAACGATAATTCGTACCAATTATCGAAACTCTTTCTTTATCTTTAATATACTAGTGTGGTATAATACAATTAGTTAATACTTTTAATTAATTGACTGTGTCACTGTCATGAAAGAATTGCTGAGGGGCCTGGAGCTCTCCGTGGGTAAAGGCGAGAACTTCTTTACCATGGAGCGCGGAAGCTTCAACTACAAACAGAAGATAAGCACAAAGACCGCGCTTAAAAAGACCTGCGTAAGGGATACTGAGGGCGGCTTTGAGCTGCTGTTCGAAGGCCCTTCGCCCGCGGATCCCTATGTTTTCCGCGTCACGGAGGAGAACGGCCGGTACAGGGCGGCCCTGCAGGTCCCGGAAGGAGCGGACGTCAACAGATTCTGGGTAATGATCCCGGCTTTCCCGGACGAGCACATCTACGGCTGCGGCGAAGTCTATTCCAAATTCGACATTAAGGGCGAAAAGGTCCGCGTCTTCGTGGCGGAGCACCAGAACGCCAAACGCATAAGCAGGAAACTCATCAGGGAGAAGCTCTTCGGCAAGAGACCGGACAGGACCCTCCCCTTCCTCAAGTACGAATCCTACTACGCCCAGCCCACGTTCACGTCCAGTAAGAAATATTATTTCCACGCGGACATAAACGCCTACAGCGAACTGGACTTTACAAAGCCCGACAGAACGGTCCTGTACGCGCAGGAGCCGCCTGTCTTTTACATGGAAAAAGCGGAGAACTTCCCGGAGCTTTCGGAAAAGCTCAGTTCCCTTCTGGGGAGGCAGCGCGTTCTGCCGGACTGGATATACGACGGCGCCATCCTTGCGGTGCAGGGCGGCACGGAGATAATAGACGAGAAGATAGACAAAGCCCTGGCTGCCGGCGCAAAGCTCTGCGGCATATGGTCCCAGGACTGGTGCGGCTGCAGGCGTACGGGCTTCGGCTACCAGGTAATGTGGAACTGGGAATGGGACAGAGAGCTCTATAAGGATCTGGATAAGAAGATCCCGGAATGGAAGGCCAGAGGCATACGCTTCCTTGGCTACATAAACCCGTTCATGGCCATAGAGAAGGACCTCTACAAGTACGCCTCGGAACGCGGCTGGTGCGTAAAGGACAAGGACGGCAAGGATTATCTGGTGACTATCACCACCTTCCCCGCCGCGATGATAGACCTTACGAATCCGGACGCTTACCAATGGTACAAGAAGATAATCAGGGAGAACCTGATAGGTCTGGGCCTTGGCGGCTGGATGGCGGACTTCGGCGAATACCTGCCGGTGGACTGCGTGCTCGCGAGCGGCGAGGACCCGCAGATGCTCCACAACCGCTGGCCGGCCATCTGGGCAAAGCTCAACCGGGAAGCCATAGAGGAGGCAGGCGCAGAAGGCGACGTGTTCTTCTTTACCCGCGCGGGTCACACCGGCACCGTCGCCAACTCCGCCATGATGTGGACCGGCGACCAGCACGTTGACTGGTCCGTGGACGACGGACTGCCCTCTGTAATACCCGCAACGCTGTCGCTGGCGATGAGCGGTTTCGGCATCACCCACTCGGACGTGGGCGGCTACACCACCATAATGCAGATGACGCGCAGCAGGGAGCTGCTGATGCGCTGGGAGGAGATGAACGTCTTCTCGCCGCTGTTCCGCAGCCACGAAGGCAACCAGCCCTCGCGCAACGCTCAGTGCACGGACGACGAAGAACTGCTGGCGCAGCTGGCAAGGACGTCCAGCATGCACGCGGCGCTCAAGCCATACCTTAAGGAACTGGAGAAGGAGAACGCGCAGCACGGAACGCCCGTGATGCGTCCCCTCTTCTACCACTACGGCGAGGCGCCCGCCTTCACGGAAAAGACGGAATACCTGCTTGGCAGGGACGTACTTGTGGCCCCTGTCCTTAAGCAGGGCGCGAACAGCCGCAGCGTATGGCTCCCGCAGGACAGCTGGGTGCACCTCTTCAGCGGAAAAGAATACACCGGCGGGACCTTCGAGATAGAAGCCCCCATGGGGCAGCCGCCTGTATTCGTCCGCAAAGACAGCCCGCGTTTTGCGGAGCTGATTGAGATCGCAAAGCTGTAGGCAGACGGTCCGGATCGCTCCGCGGAGCGCCGGAAAAACAACGCTTTATCGGTCCGCACGGACCATAATGATATCAACACCACCGGAGGTCGTAATGAAAGATCAGAAAGCAAGAGAGCAGAAGCTGTGGTCGCGCATGAGCTACGGCTTTGCCGACATCTACGGCGGAGGCGCGTTCGTAGTGATAAGCACCTTCTACACCGTATTCCTTACTAAGGCCCTTGGCATGCCGCCGGCGCTGGCAGGCACCATACCACTGATCGGCAAGATCTGGGACGCCGTTACGGACCCGGTAATGGGCAACGTCTGCGACCGCACTAAGTCGCGTTTCGGCGCCAAGCGCTTCTACATACTGATAGGAAGCATCATAAGCGCCATCACCTTCGTGCTCATGTGGGTGAGCATAGGAGCCGGCGCCTCCATGACCGCCAAGTACATATTCTACATGCTCATGTACATGCTGTTCTCCACGGGCTTCACCATCGTGATGGTTCCCTACAACGGACTGCTCCCGGACATGGTGGACGACTACACCGTCCGCAGCAAGTTCTCCGGTACGCGCATGATCTTCTCCACCTTCGGAGCCATACTCGCGGGTCTCATCCCAACCCTGCTCATAAAGGACAACACCAAGACCGGCCCGTACCTTACGGTGGCACTGATCTTCGGCGTCATATTCATCATCTCCATACTGCTGACGTTCTTCGGAACCTGGGAGAAGGAAAAGGAAGTCGTAAAGATAACTCTGGGACAGAGCTTCGTTCAGTCCTTTACCGTATATAAGAGCCGCAGCTTCCTGCTGTTCCTGGCCATATTCCTTACCGGCCAGGGCGCGGCGGACTTCGTTACCGGCCTTGCGGTCTACTATGTGGACGATGTGCTGAACGCCTACGGCGGCGGACGCTTCACCTATCTTATGGCGGTACTGCTTCTGGCGCAGTTCGTAGGCACATTCATCTTCCGCTTCGTAATGGCCAAGACCTCCAAGAAGTTCCCGCTGCTGGTGGGCTTCCCTGTAAGGATGATAGCCACGCTGGCGCTGCTGTTCTTCAGCCACGAAGGCGCCAACTTTACGATAATACTCGCCCTGTCCTTCATAATAGGTCTGGGCATGGCGGGCTCCTCCACCACCATCTACGCCATCCTGGCTGACATGGCGGACGTGGACGAGCTGATAACGTCCATCAACCGTCCGGGCACCGTCTCGGCCATGGCGACGTTCATAAGAAAGATAGCCACCGGCCTCTCCACCGCCATAATCGGCCTTATGCTCACCTGGGTGGGCTACAGCGAAGTGCTCGCGAGCAGCGGAGCAAGGCAGTCCGCGGCCACGCAGCACGGCATAGGCCTCATATACATATTCGCGCCCATTGTCCTCATGGCGCTGGCGATACTCTTCACCGTCATCTTCCCCATGAAGAAACGCGAGTTCGAGATCGTAAAGAAGGAGATCGCAAGGCGCAAGGGCCTGGACGACTCCGCCGCCACGGAAGAGGAGAAGAGAGTCTGCGAAAAAGTTACGGGCTTTAAGTTCGACAAGCTCTGGAACAAGGATAACGCGCTCAAGTTCTGATACAGCAAATACACAGCACAGAAGTTTATAGATATCAAGGAGAAAGACAACATGAAGTATTTTCTGGACAGCGCAAAGCTGGACGAGATAAAGGAGGCCTACGCCACCTTCGGGATAGACGGAGTCACCACCAATCCCAGGCACATAATGAACTCCGGCAAGCCCTTCCTCAGGGCCATCCAGGACATTGCGGACTGGATAAAGGAGGAGGGTCTGGACGGATACGAGAAGTTCCCCGTGTCCGTGGAGATAGACCCGCATCTGGACGACGCGGACGAGATGGTGGCTGCGGCAAGGAAGATATCCGCCATAAGCAGCAACTTCGTAATTAAGATCCCGTCCACGCTTGCAGGAGTCACCGCGGCGCGCCGCCTGGAGAAGGAAGGCATACGTACAAACGTCACGCTGGTGTTCTCACCCGCGCAGGCTCTGCTTCCCGCAAAGAACGGCTCGCTCTTCGTGTCCCCGTTCATCGGCTGGAAGGAGTCCAACGGCGAAGACTGCAAACAGTACATCCAGGACATCGTCACTATTTACAAGAACTACGGCTTCTACGGAAAGACGCAGATAATCTGCGCCGCGGTGCGCACGGGCAAGCAGTTCGTGGACTGCGCGGTCGCGGGAGCGGACATTGTCACCGCCGGGCTCGAGGTCTACAAGGACTCCATAAAGCACCCCTACACCCGCCAGGGCATGGAGACCTTCCAGAACGCCTGGGACAACACCGCAAAGGAGTAAGCGGAGGCACGGTATGAAGATAGGTTTCGTGGGACTCGGCATAATGGGCGAGTCCATGTCGGAGAACATACTCAGAAAGCACGACGACAAGGTCTACGTGTACGACATCGACAAGTCCAAGGTCGACAAGCTGGCGGCCCTTGGCGCGGTGCCCTGCTCCAGCGCTCTTGAAGTCGCGCAGAACGTGAGCGTGTTCATAACCATGGTGCCCCGTCCGGAGCACAGCAGAGCCATCTACACGGAGATACTCCCCGCTATGGGTCCCGGAAAGTGCGGCATAGACATGAGCACCATAGACCCCTCGGTATCCGTGGAGATCTCCGAGATGATAAAGAAGACCGGCGCGGAGTTCATAGACGCTCCGGTGGTCAAGAGCAAGCCCGCGGCAATAGCAGGCAAGCTTGGCATTTACGTGGGCGGCTCCGAGGCAGCTTACGAAGCCATGCGCCCCATACTTCTCTACATGGGCGAAAACGTGATGCGCCTGGGCGAGAACGGCAAAGGCCTGGTAATGAAGATATGCCACAATGCCCTGGTGTCGCAGATCCAGAACGGTGTCAACGAGACATCCACCCTGGCCGCGGCAAACGGCATAGACATACTTACTTACGCAAAAGCGATATCCTTCGGCGGAGCCGGCAACTGGTACCTGGACTCCAAGAAGGACGTCCTGGCCAAAGAAGACTATACCACCGCGTTCTCCATAGAGAACGAGCACAAGGACGTTCACATATGCATGAACCTTGCGGCAGAGTGCGGCGTTAAGATGCCCGGCGAGGAGAACGCCGTACGCGTCTACGACAAGGCCATGGAAATGGGTCTGGGCAAGGAAGACTTCTGCGCTACCATAAAGGTGGTGCGCGGTGAGTAGACTGGAAGAACTCAACAGAATAAACAGCGTGCCTATCCTCGACGTGAACTCGGACGCTTTCAAGCGCTACGGACGCGTCATAGAAGACATTGACGCCGGCGCGCTCATAGAATACCTGGAAATACACACGCAGATCCCGGAACAGGGCAACGTCTACGTGGCGTCCGACCCGGAGATGGAGACCATCCCGGCCGTCGCGCAGCTTCAGAAGGACTTCTACGCGGGAAGACCCGTCCAGTGCGGTTACTGCAACGGGAAGAACAGCACCTACAACGGTTTCGAGTACCACAAAGGCAGCGAGATAAATGTCGCGGCAACGGATCTTATCCTGGTGCTGGGGCGCAGGGAGGACATTTCGGAAGACCTTACCTACCATGTGGATACGGCTCAGCCGTTCTTCCTGGAGAAAGGCACGGTCGTAGAACTGTATCAGGACACCCTGCATCTTTCGCCGCTCAGGACGCAGGACAGCGGCTTTAAGGCAGCGGTGGTGCTCCAAAGAGGCACCAACACCTCCCTTACCAATGCGGAAAGAGCGGAGGCAAAGCGGGCCGCGGAGCGCGGGGACAAGAACGCCCGGCTCCTGCTGCAGCGCAACAAATGGGTGATATCCCACCCGGACAGGGAGCCCCTCATGAAGCAGGGCGCCTGGCCCGGAGTGCTTGGAGAGAACAGGGAGCTGAAATACTGACGCATGGAGCTGGCGCTGTTCTACATAGTCATACTGCTGGCTAATATAATACAGGGAATAACGGGCTTCGCGGGGACCATACTCGCCATGCCCTTCTCCCTGAAGCTGGTGGGGATGGACACGGCGGTGCCGGTGCTCAACGCCCTGGGACTGCTGTCGGGCATCTACGTGTTTGCCGGAAACTACAGGCACGTGGACAAAAAGGAACTGCTGCGGGTGGCCGCTGTAATGATCCCCACCCTGCTGATCGGCATGTGGATACGCCGCAGACTGGCCGGCAGCCCGCGGCTCCTGTACGTCATATTAGGCGTTCTGGCGATAGTTATCGGCATAATGGGACTTGTATCCACTCTGGGCGGAAGAAGCTCTGAAACAGGCGAAAACGGCCCTCAGAAGGCAAGCCCGGGAGCGTCCGCGGAAATACCGCAGTTTCTGCTGCTTGCCGCCGCGGGCCTGGTCCACGGCATGTTCGTGTGCGGAGGTCCACTGCTGATCGGCTATCTTACCGGACGCATAAAGGAAAAGACCGCTTTCCGCGCAACCATATCCACCGTCTGGATATTCCTTAACGGCATAATGCTCATTACGCAGATCGCCGCCGGACAGTGGAACATGCAGCTGCTGAAAGTGCAGCTTATCTCCGTGCCCTTCCTGCTTGCGGGAATGTTCCTGGGAGGCCTGCTGTACAAGCGCATGAGCCAGCGCGTGTTCATGATAATAACCTACGTTCTCCTGCTCATAGCGGGGGCAACATTGTTCTTTAAGTGAGGAAATGACATGAAAAAGTTCCAGACGGCATATCTGCCCATAGGCGTACCGACATTCCATCTGGAGAGCGCTCAGAAAGAGTTCGAGAAGAGCGCCCTGCTGCTGCGCTCCGTCTGCGGAAACGTGGCGGTCCCGGACGAGATGCTGCTGTCGCTCGACAAGCTCAACGCTTTCATGGACGGCATAGACCCGGACCTGATAGTGCTCCAGAACATCACTTTCGCCAACGCCGCGTACGCCATGGAAGTGCTGCGCCGCTTCAGAGACGTGCCGATCCTGCTGTGGACGCTGCGCGAACCGGTGATAGACGGCGGGCGGCTCCGCCTCAACTCCCTTACGGGCGCCTACTCAGCGGCCAACGCCATAAAGCAGATGCGCAAAGAGCCCTTCGAGTACATTTTCGGGTCCCCGGACGAGGAAAAAGTGGAACGCAAGATCCGCGCCACGGTCAGGGCCGCGGAGCTGAAACTGAAGCTCAGGTCCCTTAAGCTGGCTCAGGTGGGGCACACCCCTCAGGGCTTCGGCTTCGGACGCGCCATGGATCTGGACATGCTGGAGAAGTTCGGCGTGCGCCTGGAGTCCATAGAGGCCCGGGAGCTCATAGAAAAGGCAAAGTCGTACACGGACGAAGAGATAGAAAAATACCTCAGGGACGCCGAGAGCCGCACCGTGGGCCTGGCGGACACCCCCGAAAAGAACCGCCTGGATTTCGCCCGCCTCTACAGGGCCTACGCGGAATACGTCAAGACGAACGGCATAGGGGCGCTGGCTTCGCGCTGCTGGCCGGACTTCTTTGTTTCCTACGGCACCCCTGTCTGCGCCGTGCTGGCAATGCTCAACGACCTGGGCATCGCCTCGAGCGGAGAGACGGACGCCTGGGGCGCGCTGTCCATGTACGTAGGTCAGCAGCTCTCCGGACAGCCCTGCTTCTTCGGAGACCCCGTGTCCCTGGACGAAGAGGAGAACACCATATCCTTCTGGCACTGCGGCACAGCGGCCTGCTCCCTGGCTAGAAAAGACACCGGAGCCGTGATAGGCGAGCACTGCAACCGCCACATAGGGCCCACCCTGGAGTTCGGATGCAAGGCGGCGCCTGCAGTCACCATCTTCCGCATAGGACGGGACGCGGACGGACAGTTCCGCTTCTTCATCGCCTCCGGCGAAGCGCTGGACAAGCCCAAGCAGTTCCTCGGAACGTCGCTCGTGGTAAAGACTGCTGACAGCGCGGAAAAAATAATACACAATACTGTTGAAGACGGCTGGGAGCCGCACTACGCGGTGATATACGCGGACGCGGCGGACGAGCTGGAGATACTTGCGCACATGCTGGACATTAAAGCACAGAGGTTCTAAGACATGACCAAGACCGGCCTCAACATGGGCAGCGTAAAGCATCAGAACCGCGCCCTCATCCTGAACCACATTTACAGCAACGGACCCACCTCCCGCAAGGACATTGCGAAGGCGACGGGTCTTACCGCGGCCTCGGTAACGCAGATCGTGGCAAGACTCATTTCAGAAAACGTCCTTGTCGAGCTGGGGTCCAGCAGCGAGCCCGCGCGCGCCGCCGGAAGAAAAAAGATCCCGGTGGACATAAAGGCGGACGGGCAGTACGTGTTTGCTGTAAACATGGAGCCGGATGTTACGCACATAGCGCTCTGCGACCTTAAGGCGCAGCTCGTGCAGGACAGAGCCGGCAATAAAATGTTAAAGGCCATCCCGACGGACGGCACAGTCCCCCCGGAGGAGTTCCTTGGAAAGATCGCCGACGAATGCAAGGCCTTTTCGGAAGCCGCCACGCCTCTTAGGAGAAAGCGCATAAGCGCGGTGTCCGTCGGCATAACCGGTGTCGTAGACAGAGAGAACGGAATATCCGAACACGCCTACGGCATCTGGACGAAGCCCGTCGACATCCGCGGCATCCTGAGCGTCAAGCTGGGGCTTCCGGTCTATATCGAAAACAACGTGGACGCGTTCGCGACTGCGGCGCTGATCTTCGGCACCGGCAAGACTCACGACAACCTGTTCGTCATAAAGTGGGGTCCGGGCGTCGGCGGCGCCATCATCCTGAACGGTCAGCTTTACAAAGCCCCCGGCGGAAGGTCCGCGGAATTCGGCCACCTAATAATGGACAAGGACGGAATACAGTGCAACTGCGGAAGACGCGGATGCCTGGAGACTCTGGTCTCGTACCGCGCCCTTAACAGGCTGATGCCCTTTGAACTGGACAACTTCGAAGAGCGCTTCGCGCAGGCCCCGGAGGACATTAAGAAACAGATAGAGTACCGGCTGGACCTGTTCGCGCGCAGTCTGATAAACACCGCTACCATAGTAGCGCCCAAACGCGTGGTCCTGTTCGGAAAGATGTTCAAGAGCAAGACGCTCTGCGACATGCTTATTAGCGCCTGCAAGAGCTACGATCCCGCCTACGACGAGAAGCGCGTCATGCGCACACGGCTGACGGAGAGCGAGGGCTACATAGGCCCGGCTGCTGTATTCGTCCAGCATTTCTTCGACACGATCTGAGCGCTGTCTTTTGGGAACTAAAAACGCTGCGCCGCGGTCTTGAAGCCGCGGCGCTTTTATTATGCGTCTGACGCCTTTTTCGTCTTTATCGTTGCGGCGTAGGCGCTGTTGCAGAGGCCCAGAATGGCCGAAAGGACGAACAGCGTCTCTATGCCCAGCGTCTTCCATATCCAGCCGCCGAACAGAGCTATCAGTATCGTTATCATGTGGTTGACGGATACGCCTGTCGATATGGTGGCTTTCATCTCCTCCGGACTGTCGGATAGATCCTGCACGTAGACGTTGGACGCCATGGACGCCAGCGATATTATCGAATCCAGAATGTAGTTGACGCAGCAGACGACGAACGCCACGTTCCTGGGGAAGATGTGGTGGGCGAAACCGTAGAAGAAACACACGATCACAAGAATCAGCGTGTCCATTATCATTACTATCTTGTAGAGCTTCTCCGCGGAAAAAGTGTATAAGACCGCAAGGACGAAGATCAGAGCAAGGCCGGGCAGTTCGCGGAAGAACTCGGACACGCCCTTGTCGAACGCGCTCATGCCGACGATGTCCGCAAGGTAGTTGTCGATTATGCCCTTGTACAGCCCGTACGCCAGCGCGAACGTTATCATGGAGATGAAGAACGCCTTGTATCCGCTGTCCTCGCGGAACGCCGCCTTTATCCGTTCCAGCATGTTCCGGCCCTCCTTTCGTTGGTTTTCTTTCTGCCCGCCGCCGGCGTTGGTACGCCTAAATACTTTCGGCGCGGATCTTCAGTGTTTTTCCGCGATGACGATCTCCAGTTCCCTGAGCATCTTGAGCGGATCTTCCGCCGCCTTCACCTTGTCCGACGCCCGGATGATGATCCCGTCCTCGTCTATAAGATAGGTCGTCCGCACCACGCTCATGGACACCTTGCCGTAGTTCTTCTTTTCCTTCCAGGCGTCGTAAGCCATGATGACGGTCTTTTCGGTGTCCGCGAGCAGCGTGAACGGCAGCCCGTATTTCTCCTCGAACTTCTTGTGCGACGCCACAGAGTCCCGGCTTACGCCAAGCACCTCCGCGCCCTGCTCCGTAAACTGCGGATAGAGGTCCGCAAAGCCGCAGGCCTGCTTAGTGCAGCCCGAAGTCATGTCCTTGGGGTAGATGTAGAGGATGACCTTTTTGCCTCTGTAGTCCGACAGCCGGTGCAGCTTGCCGTCCTGATCCGGCAGCGTAAAATCCGGCGCTTTTGTTCCTATCGCTAACATTTTTATCTCCTGACAACATAATATAAAAACCCCGAAAGCACTGATATCTCAAGCGTTTCGGGGTTTGATCACTTATTCGTATTCCACCGTGGCGGGGGGCTTCGGCGTGAAGTCGTAGAGCACGCGGTTGATGCCCGGGACCTCGCTCGTTATGCGCAGCGCCAGACGGTCGATCAGTTCCGGAGCCAGATGCTCCACGGTAACTTCCACGACGTCCACGGTGTTGATGG
>JAFZRK010000054.1 GCA_017619905.1 Bacillota bacterium | reverse complement strand
GACATAATCATCAGGGTCGCGGGCACGGAAGTCGGCACCATGAACAAGATCAACACGGTCCTCGTCTCCTACAAGGACGGCGATACCGTAAACGTGGTCTACATAAGGGCAGGCGTGGAATACACCGCTCAGGTGACGCTGTCCAGCAACATCAATCAATGAACATAGAGATAATCTGCGTTGGTAAACTAAAAGAAAAATACTGGCAGGACGCGGCGGACGAGTACCTAAAACGGCTCGGCCGCTTTGCCAAAATTACGGTAACCGAGCTGCCCGAGGAGCGCCTCCGGGGCAGTTCTCCGGCAGACGAAGCGGCCGTAATGAAGGCGGAGGGCGAAGCGATACTCGGGAAACTGCAGCCGGGGCCGCAGAGCTATGTGATCGCTCTGGCGGTGGGCGGAAAACGGATGTCCTCGGAAGGGCTGGCGGACAAGATCGCGGAGCTGGGCCTGGAAGGAAAGAGCCGCATAGCGTTCGTCATAGGCGGATCGCTGGGGCTGTCCCGGGAGGTCCTGGACGCGGCGGACTTCAAGCTCTCGTTCTCCGATTTCACGTTCCCGCACCAGCTAATGAGGGTGATACTTCTGGAACAGGTGTACAGGGCGTTCAAGATCAACGCGGGAGAAACGTATCACAAATAAAAAAGACGCTCCGCATCAAAGCGGAGCGTTCGTGTCTTTAGAAGAGCGCAGCGCGTTCAAAGCAGCGGCGCGGCCGGAACGTCTACAGCGGAACGCTGAGCTTCTTTACACCATCCAGGTACTTGGCCAGAACGCCCAGATTCACGAAGTAATAGGCGTAGGTCTCCTTGTTCCGCACCTCCACCAGACCGGACACCAGAAGCTTTCTCATGTGCTGCGAGATGGTGGACTGGGAGTACCCGAACTCCTCCACCAGGTCCTTGTTGCACACATGCTCCAGCGCGCGGTTCTTGGTAAAGATGTACCGGAAGATCTCCACCCGCAGAGGGTGCGCCAGCGCGTCGGAAGCTTTCGTTATAAGTTGTATCTCTTCCACCGGAAGAGAGCTTGGAAATTTTCTGATCCTCATGTCGGTTATTATACCATAAATCGCCCCAAAATGCGCCGTTTGTGATATAATATGATGTCATTTTATCCGATGCGCTGACTTAAGGAAGGCACTATGAATAAAAAACTGGCAAAAGAACTGTCGCAGCCGTTCATGCTTATAGGGCTCATCGTAATGCTGGTCCTGGGCGCCGTCATCATGTGGTTCAACATGTACGTCGGCCTGGGGGCCCTGTTCGTCGCGGCTCTGGTCTACTTCTTCCACCTCCGCTACACGGTCAACTTCGTGGAAAGGACGCTGGAGAAGAACGAAAAGACCGTCATAAAGGAGCACGAGGGCTATGTGGAGGCGTTCAGCAACGGCGCTCCGCTGCTCATCTGCGTCGCGTCCAGAAGCGGCGACGTGGTCTGGTCCAACCCCTCGTTCGACGAGTTCTTCGCGGACCAGGATCTCCTGAGGGCGAACGTCAGTCCGGCAAACGTAAAGCCGTTCTTCGATTCCGCCGACACGGAAGCGGACGTGGTAATTAACGGCCGGAACTTTAAGATAACCGCTGAGGACGCGGATTTCCGCGGCCACGAAAGAAGGATGCTCTTCTTCGCGGACACCACGGAGCTGGAGGACACCAAGGCCTACATGGCCGATACCCGTCCCTGCGCCGCGTACATAAACGTGGACAACTACGACGACATGCTGGAGGCCAGCCCCGTAGAGGAGCAGTCCAGCATAGCCGCTGCAATAGACAGGACCGTGCACAACTGGGCCATAGGTCTGGACGCGGTGCTTCTGAGGGCCAGATCGGACAGATACCTCATGGTGTTCGAGCACAAGTATCTGGAGCCGCTTCGCAATACCCGCTTCCCCATACTCAACGTAATGCACGACATAGAGACCAACGCGGACTTCCCGGCTTCGTTGTCCATAGGCGTCTGCGAGGGCGACGGAACGCTGGCGGAGCTTCAGGAAGGCGCTTCCGCGGCGCTGGACCTTGCTCTGGGCAGGGGCGGCGACCAGGCGGTGGTACGGACTCTGGACGGCGACACGGACTACTACGGCGGAGCTCTTCCGGCCGTGGAAAAGCGCAACAAGGGCAAGAGCCGCGTAATGGCTCACCAGCTGTCGCAGGCCATAGAGGGCGCGGACAACGTGCTGATAATGGGCCACACGCGTCCGGATCTGGACAGCTTCGGATCCGCGCTGGGCGTCTACGCTCTGGTGAACAACTGCGGAAAGCAGGCCGCCATAGTGCTGGAGGACCCGGGCGACAGCATAGACCTGATGTACAACGCCGCCAAGGATACGGATTCCTACATCATAGTGGGTCACGACCAGGCGAAGGAGCTCATGGGCGAGAACACGCTGCTGATAATGGTGGACCATCACCGCGCGGCCATCTCCGAGTTCCCGGAGCTCATCCCGGCGGCAAAGAAGAACATAGCTATAATAGACCATCATAGAAGGGCCGGCGACGCGGTGGAGGACACGGTGCTGTCCTACACGGAGGCCTACGCAAGCTCCGCGTCGGAGCTTATCTGCGAGCTTCTGCAGTATTCCGGCGAGCGCGGGGAGATCTCCCGCTTCGAGGCCGAGGCCCTTATGGCGGGCATAGCGCTGGATACCAAGAACTTCACTGTAAATACAGGCGTAAGGACCTTCGAGGCGGCCAGCTGGCTGAGGCGCAGCGGCGCGGACATGGCCAACGTCAAGAAATACTTCAAGATAGGGCTGGACTTCTACCAGAAGAAGGCAAGGATAGTGTCCAGCACGGAAGTCATGGGCGGCGGCATAGCCGTGGCCTATACAAGGGAGAGCGACCCTGCCATGCAGATGCTGGCGGCGCAGGTGGCGGACGAGCTGCTCGAGGCCAGAGGCGTGGAGGCGGCGTTCGTAGCGGGGCGCGGAAGCGTAAAGACCATGATATCCGCAAGGTCCAACGGAAAGATCAACGTGCAGACCATCATGGAGAAGCTCGGCGGCGGCGGTCATCAGACGGGCGCCGCGGCTCAGGTGGACCTGGGTCCGGAGGAAGCCATCGCGCTGATCGTAGCCATACTCAGAGAAGAAAAACTGCTTTAGGAGGACATGGACATGAAGGTAATACTGCTTAAGGACGTTAAAGGGCTGGGCAAAGCCGGCCAGGTGACCAATGCCTCCGACGGCTACGCAAGGAACTTCCTTATACCCAAGGGCCTGGTAATGGAGGCCACGGAGGGCAACCTCAAGGTGCTGGAGAAGCGCCGCGCGGAGATAGAGGCCCAGCGCGCCCTGGACAAGGCGGTAGCTGAGGACCTCAAGAAGAAGATCGAAGCCGCAGCGCCCGTGGACATCTACTCCAAGGCAGGCGAAGGCGGGCGGCTCTTCGGGGCTGTCACCGCGAAGGACATAGCGGACGCGTTCTTTAATGAATACAAGATAGAGCTGGACAAGAAGAAGATAGTCATGGAGACCCCCATAAAGCAGGAGGGCCCCGCGGCAGTGCAGCTTAAGCTCTATCAGGGAATAAGCGCAGCGCTCAAACTCAACGTCATAGCAAAGTAGCAACCGCAATTTAGTTGCACAATCGACCGGGAGGACACAATGCCTCAGATAGAAAGGATACCCCCTCATTCGGAGCCCGCGGAGCGGAGCGTCCTGGGATCCGTACTCATAGACAGGGACTGCTATTACAAAGTATCGGACTACGTAAAGCCCGATGATTTCTATACCCCTGCCCACAAAGAGATATACGCCGCGATGTACGAGCTTGCCAAGGAAGGCCAGCCCATAGACATAGTCACGGTGGCGGAATGCCTTAAGAAGCGCAAGGCGCTGGACGCCGCAGGCGGAAGATCCTACCTGTCCGGCCTGTCCTCGGAGGTCCCCACCACGGTCAACGCGGTGCAGTACGCCAAGATAGTCGCGGAGAAGGCGCTCCTTCGCAGTCTCATAAGCGCGGCATCCGACATAGTTGAGAAGAGCTACGCCGAGAACGTGGACAGCCAGCTGGTGCTGGATCACGCGGAGACGGTGGTCTTCGACATAGCCGGAAACAGGCAGAACAACCAGTACACGGCGCTGCAGCCGGTGCTGGAGCAGAACATAAAGACCATCCACGAGATAGAAGCCAACGGCGGAAAGCTCCCCGGAATCCCCTCCGGCTTCCTGGAACTGGATAAAAAGACCTCCGGTTTCCAGAAATCGGACCTCATAATCCTGGCGGCCCGTCCGTCCATGGGAAAGTCGGCTTTTGCGCTCAACGTGGCGCAGCACGTCGCCCTTAAGCAGGGCAAGCGCGTGGTCATATTCTCGCTGGAGATGCCCAGGGAAGCGCTGGGACTGCGTCTTCTGGCCATGGAGGCGCGCGTGGACAGCAACAAGCTCCGCAACGGAAACCTTACGGCGGAGGACTGGGAGAGCATCAGCGAAGCCGCGCAGCGCTTCGCGGACGCTGACATAATAATCGACGACACCCCGGGCATAGGCGTAATGGAGATGCGCAACAAATGCCGCAGGATAGGCCAGGACAGAAGGATAGACATGGTGATCGTGGACTATCTGCAGATGATGTCCGCGGACAAGACCGTCGGAGGCGAGAACCGCCAGCAGGAAGTATCGCAGATATCCAGATACCTTAAGCAGCTGGCCAGAGAGCTCCGCTGCCCGGTGATAGTGCTTTCGCAGCTGTCCAGAGCCGTGGAGCAGCGTCAGGGCGACAAGAGGCCTATGCTCTCCGACCTGCGTGAATCCGGCTCCATAGAGCAGGACGCTGACGTGGTGCTGTTCCTGTTCAACGAGGACTACTACAACAAGAACAAGGAAGGTTACGAGCCCAAGAACGTCTGCGAGGTGCTTCTGTCCAAGCAGAGGATGGGCGAGACCGGAAAGGTGAAGCTGGGCTGGCAGCCGAGGTTCACCAAGTTCGTGAACATCACGCCGGAGGAAAACGTGCCCAAGAGCGAGTAAGCCATGGATTTCAAGAAGCAGAACATACAAAACTATTTTCTGTACGACACGCGCGTGGACAACCTGTTCATCTCCGAGTACATGCCCGGAGCGCCTCAGAATGCTGTAAAAGTGTATCTTCTGGCAGCCATGGACGCGGAGGCGGGCATCCCGTCGGACGCGGAGGGGCTGGCAAAGAAACTGCGCATAAGCGTTACGGAAGTCGAGGAGGCCTGGGACTACTGGGTAAAGCAGGGCATAGTCAGAAAGACGGTGGATCCGTCGATGCCCGGAAAGTACGGCATAGAGCTCCTGAACATTCGAGAGATAGTGTTCGGCAGGCGGCTCGGAAACACGGCTCCCGCGCAGGAAGGGCCCTTCGCCCTGGACGACGCGGCGTATTCCGAACTGCTTAGAAACATAGAGGTCCAGGCAGGACGCCTTCTGGAGGCCGGCGAGCCCCAGGAGATAGCGCTTTGGGTCAGCCAGTACGGAATGTCCCCGGAAGTGATCCTTCTGGGCTACAAATACAGCACGGAAAAAGGCAAGAGCAACCGCTACCGCTACGTGGGCGCCATCCTGAAGGACTGGCGGGCCAAGGGCTACACCACGGCGGCTCAGGTGGAGGACGCTCTGGGCGCGGAGGACAGGCACTACAACTACTACCGCGCCGTAATGAAG
>JAFZRK010000053.1 GCA_017619905.1 Bacillota bacterium | reverse complement strand
CTTTTGCCACTTCCAGATGGTCCCTGTCCACCACCATCAGGTCCGCGTTTATCACCGACAGCACCTGGTTGAGGCGCGCCTTGGGGACGTCGCCGTCCATGGGCGCGTAGAAGCAGCCCGCCCGCACTATTCCAAGGTAGGCGGCCGGCGTGAACACGTGCCTTCCGGACAGCACCGCCACCGGCTTTCCGGCTTCTATGCGGGCCGCCAGAGCGGTCCCTATGCGCTTGCTAAGTCCGCTGAACTCCGAAAAAGTGAGCGACCTTTCGCTGTCCTTGAGCATCGTCCTGTCCGGCCAGAGTTCCGCGGCCCTGTCCAGGCGTCCCAGCACCGATCTTTCCATGTTTTGACTCCCTGTCTGCTGAGGGCCCCCGCGTTCCGGGGTCCTCCGTTTTCCTGCGGTCCCCGTTTACCGGGGCACTTTTATCGACATTCACGGTACACCGTGAAGTTTGCTGCATAACATTATAATTATATAGCCGGCGCGGCGTTTTCTCAAGTCCGCGATGCCGGTTCCGTGTCTGTTTCTCAAGTCCGCGATGCCGGTTCCGGGCCGATAACATCACAGAAACGTCACCCTTGCCGCGTTGCTATAAACTACACATTGTGATATAATAAACTGCTATATTATAGATATAGTAGATTTCTTATTGGGAAGATATATATAAATGGCAGAAAGAGAACGTTACAGCACACAGCCAACGCGCAGTTCACGCAAAAAGCGCAAGGTACGGCTCAAGAAGCGGGCCTACGTGGTGTTTGCGCTGCTGCTGGTCCTGCTGATACTGCTTGTGTCGGCCATACTGCACATAAACGTCAGGAAGAGGGTCGAGATAGAAGCCGGAAGCCCCGTGCCCGGCATCGAGGCGTTCGTGCGCCGCAACCCGGACAAATACACGCTTGCAACGGATCTGTCGGGCCTGGACACCAGCGTCCCCGCCACCAAGATCGTTAAGATAAAGGGCGGCCTGTTCACCCTGTCCTCGCGGCTCATAATCAAGGACACCGTGGCGCCGGTCGTGGAAGCGCAGGATCTTAAGGGCGCACTGGGCCAGGAGCTGAAGCCGGAGGACTTCATTACCTCCTGCGAGGACAAGACCGCGGTCACCTTCAGCTTCGGCAAGAAGCCGGACTTCAAGTCCACCGCGGTCCAGAACGTTGAGATCACAGCCACGGACGCCGGCAAGAACAGCACCACCGTCAAGGCGACGCTGGAGCTGGTGGACGACAAGGAGCCCCCGGTGATCGAGGGCGTCAAGAACCGCACCGTCTACATAGGCGAGACCATAGCGTACAAGGCGGGGGTCACCGTAACGGACAACATGGACCCGTCGCCGAAGCTGACCATCGACAACACTCAGGTGGACCTGGACAAGGTGGGCATCTACCCGGTCACCTACACCGCCACGGACTTCTGCGGCAACAGCACGCAGGTCTCCATAAACCTTAAGGTGGAAGAGCAGCCCATCGGCTACAAGAACATCGAGAAGATGAACCAGAAGGTGGACGCGCTGCTGGCCAAGATCATAACGCCGGAGATGACGGACATCGAAAAGCTCTACGCGGCGTTCCTGTGGATACGTGAGCACATAGAGTACCAGAACGGCCACGCGCAGTTCGACTACGTAAACGAAGCCATAAAGTGTCTGGACGGCAAGCCGGGCGACTGCTACACCTGCGCATGCGGGTTCCGCGCGATGGCTGAGGCCATGGGCTTTGAGATAAAGGAAGTAATAGGGACCTACGTCAACCACCACTACTGGGTAATGGTGAAACTGGACGGCAACTGGTACCACGTGGACGCGGTGCCGCTGTACATCCGCAACTACGTGGGCTTCCTGGGCATAGACTCCGAACTGGACTGGTTCAGCACGGAGGTGCGTCCCGGCTACTACAACCGCGTAAAGGAAGACTATCCCAAGACGCCGGACACCACGCCGGTGCATGTGGAGTACAAGAACGGAAAGTACGTATTAACATATAACTAAGGGGTATTGCTCTGGGCAGAGACATCAGCCCGGAAGATCAAAGGAGGAAACACGATGGAAGAATTCATGAATATCCTTAGAGACATAAGGCCGGACGTGGATTTCGAGAACTGCACCACGCTGATAGACGATAAAATACTCGATTCGTTCGATATAATATCCATAATCACCGAGCTCAACAGCCAGATGGACGTTGCGGTGCCCGCGGATCAGATAATCCCGGAGAACTTCAACTCCGCCCAGGCCCTGTGGGCAATGGTCGAAAAGCTTCTGGACGAATAAGGAAAGGACGCCCGACGGCGCCCGGCGCCAAGCTGCCGGAACGCTGAACGGATAACGATATAATGTCTTTCGTATCGCTCGGATTCTTATTATTCCTGCTTATACTGTTCATCCTTTACTACGCGCTGCCGCGCCGCTTCCAGTGGGCGCTGCTTCTGGCGGGGAGCTTAGTTTTCTATGCCTTCGCCAGCCCCAAATACCTTATCTACATAGCGGTGACGGCGCTGTCCACGTGGTTTGCGGGCAAGCTGATCCACGATGCCTACGCCGCGCGCGACGCGTTCCTTAAGGACACCCCGGACATTACCAAAGAAGAAAAGAAGAGCTGCAAGGAAGCCGCCAAGAAGAAGGGCCGCAGCATAATGGTGTGCTGCCTCATCCTTAACCTGGGCATCCTCGCGGTCTGCAAATACACGGATTTCGCCATAGGGACCATCAATTCCCTGTTCGGGACCGACATTGCGTTCCTGCGCTTCGCCCTGCCCATGGGAATCTCGTTCTACACCTTCCAGAGCATGGGCTACATAATCGACGTCAGCAGAGGCAAGTATCAGGCGGAGCTCAACCCCGCCAGGTTCGCGCTGTTCGTTACGTTCTTCCCGCAGCTGGTTCAGGGCCCCATAAGCCGCTTCGACCAGCTTTCGCAGACGCTCTATTCGGAGCACGCGTTCGACGCGCAGAAGATAACCCAGGGCGCCTGGAGGGCCGTCTGGGGCTTCTTCAAGAAGATGGTAGTGGCCGACAGACTGGTCCCGGTGGTGACGGGCATAGCCCAGAACCCGGACAAATACGCCGGCGGCTACGTTCTGGCGCTGGTATTCTTCTATACCATACAGCTCTACGCGGACTTTACCGGAGGCATAGACATAACCATTGGCGTCGCGAAGATGTTCGGCGTGGATCTTGCGGAGAACTTCGAAAGGCCGTTCTTCTCGAAGAACATAACCGAATTCTGGAGACGCTGGCACATAACCATGGGAACGTGGTTCAAGGACTACATATTCTACCCGGTGTCCGTAAGCAAGTGGATGCTTAAGGTGTCCAAGTGGTCCAGGGCCAAGCTGGGTACTCAGCTGGGCAAACGCGTGCCGGTCTACCTGTCCACGATACTTGTGTGGCTGGCCACGGGCATATGGCACGGCGCGTCCTGGAACTTCGTGGTCTGGGGACTGCTCAACTGCCTTGTAATAATCATCTCGCAGGAGCTGGAGCCGCTCTACGCAAAGTTCCACGAAAAGTGCGCGTTCTCCAATACCAGGGGCTGGGATATCTTCCAGATGTTCCGCACCTTCTGGCTGATGGCGTTCCTGAGAGTGCTTGACGTATACCGCAACGTGCCGCTTACCTTCCGCATGGTGCCCACCATTTTCAGCAGCAAGGGCTGGAGCGAGATGTTCTCCGGCGGCATGCTTAAATTCGGGCTGGAAGTGCGCGACTATATTATAGTTGCAATAGCGCTGGTCATTTTCCTGATCGTCGGAATACTGCAGGGCAAGAAGCCTGTGGCAGAGCAGCTGGCCGAAAAGCCGCTGGTTCCGAGGTATCTGATAGTCTGGATCCTTATAATCGTAATTCTGGTGTTCGGGGCCTACGGAATCGGCTACGACGCCACGCAGTTCATATACAACCAGTTCTAGGAAAGGAGGAGACATGAAGAAAAGAATCGTAAAGATCGTAATATGCGTCGTCCTCCTTGCCGCCACGCTGTTCCTGCTGCAGAAACTGCTGGTGCCCAAGTACGCCACCACCAACGAGGAAGGCATACTCTCCTCCGAGTACTACGCCAACGCCGGCAACAACGACGTGCTGTTCATCGGAGACTGCGAGGTCTACACCAACTTCTCGCCGGTAAAGCTGTGGCGCGACTACGGAATAACCAGCTACATCCGCGGAACTCCGCAGCAGCTCACCTGGCAGTCCTACTACATGCTGGAGGACACGCTGCGCTACGAGACGCCCAAGGTGGTGGTCTTCAACGTGCTGGCAATGAAATACGCCGAGCCGCAGAACGAGGCCTACAACCGCCTTACCCTGGACGGCATGAAGTGGTCTACGACCAAGCTGGACGCCGTAAAGGCCTCCATGACGGACGAGGAGACCGTGGCGAGCTACATCCTGCCGCTGCTGCGCTTCCACTCCCGCTGGAGCGAGCTTACTTCCGAGGATTTCAATTACCTGTTCAAGACCGAGAAGCTGTCGCACAACGGCTACCTGATGCGCGTGGACGCCAAGCCCGCCGGTCAGGTGCCGGATCCCGTGCCGCTTCCGGATTATACGATAGGCCCCAAGTGCTGGGAGTACCTGGACAAGATACGTGAGACCTGCGATAAGAACGGCATCCGGCTGATACTTATAAAGGCGCCGTCGCTCTACCCCGCCTGGTACGACCAGTGGGAAAAGCAGATCGAGGACTACGCCGGAAAATACGGCTTGGAATATATTAACTTCTTAGAACTTGCGGACGAGCTCGAAATGGATTACAATACGGATACCTACGACGCAGGCCTGCACCTTAACCTTTCCGGCGCGGAGAAGATGTCCGCGTGGTTCGGCAAGTACCTGTCGGAGAAGTGCGGCGTGGAGGACAGACGGTCCGACGCGGCGCTGGCCGCCGAGTGGGCCGAGCGAGAGGCCTTCTACGAATACATGAAGGAAGCTCAATACAAGCAGCTTCGCGAAGAAGGCGCAGTCACGCGCTACAAGTAATTATGTTAATGCGAAGTCCTGCGGCAGCCGATAGACCGGCGCGCGGACCGATAAAAACATACGGCCGACGGACGGCCGGTCAAAGGAGGAATAAGGATGAGAAAAAGAGTTTTAGCGGCAGTTGCCCTTATACTGGTGCTCGCGATCGCGCTCTGCGCCTGCGAAAAAGGAAGCAACGATACCAGCATCAACCCCAACAGCGGCGCCAACAGCAAGGACTACGTGTTCAAAAGCGGCAGCACCGTCATCGAGATGAAGGCCGACGCCGAGGCAGTGCTTAAGGCCCTGGGTGCTTACAAGAGCAGTTACGAGGCCCCCAGCTGCGCGTTCGACGGCATGGACAAGATCTACTCCTACAACGGATTTGATCTTATGACCTACAGCCAGAACGGCAAGGACCTGATCAGCGGCGTGGTCCTGCGCGACGACACCGTGGAGACCCCGGAGGGCATCGCGATCGGTTCCAAGGCCGAGGACGTAAAGAAGGCCTACGGCGACTTCGAGAAGGACGCAACGAGCGCCACCTTTAAGACCGACAACTGCAAGCTGCTTATCATCTTCGACGGCGGCGTGGTAACGTCCATCCAGTACATAGCGCTGGTGGAGAAATAACGACCCCCGATACTAAATAAAGCAAAATAAGACCGCGTATCCTCTGACGGTGCCTTTGACCCGGGGAACGCGGTCTTTCAGTTTCGGCTCAGAAAACGCTTTCGATACTGATCTGGGGGATGCCTGCTGCAATAATACTGAACGAGCCGATCTGTACGCAGATAATGCCACAGGCCGCATACCGAGTCAATCGATCCGGCGCATCACTGTACCGTTTTTACCTAAAGTGTGTACCGTTTTTACCAAACGAAAACCCCTGCGCTGCCGCAAGGGGTTGTTTGTTTTCTGTGATCCGTACTATTCTATACCTGTATTATTTATCATTCAGCTCTCTCTGGTACTCCTTCGAAAGCTTCAATATCTCTTTGAAGAAGCGGCGCATGTAGGGCTCAAGATTGCCGGCGTCTTTCGTGCGGGCGGCAAGGATCTGCTTTTCACGGGCAGAGTCCTGCACGGGCAGACCGTTCGCCTTTTTATATTCGCCGATCCGGGCAGCGATCTCCATGCGCTCCTTGAACAGCGCCTCGAGCTGATCGTCTATCTTGTCTATGCGGTCTCTGCTTTCCTTGAGATCCATCGTTTATGCCTTTCTGCGAATCGTCGTCTGTGGAACGCGCTGTCCGTAAAACACTCAATCGTCGATCCACGGCGCGCGGAACGCTGCTTACAGGAACACCGCCTGCACTATCTCGATCACGGCGATGCCCAGGACCCAGGAACTGAGAACGTCGCTGGGCCAGTGGACGCCCACGTAGATGCGGGACAGACCCATTAGAACAATGTAGATTATCAGCAGGGTGCTGACCAGCTTGCGCTTGCCGTTGTCGCGGATGTACGCCTCGGCGGGCTGCGGGTGCTTCTTGTACAGAGGAAGCGACGCGCCGTTGGTCTTGTAATAATACCTGAACAGCAGGATCAGGAAGGTCCACGCCACCAAGCTTGTAAGCGAATGGCCGCTGGGAAAGCTCCAGCCGTCCTGGACCAGCAGGTGCACGGAAACGTCCGGCCTGGGGCGGCAGAACGTGTATTTAAGCGCCTGATAGATGCCCACGCAGAACAGGCAGGTGCAGGACATGGGGATGCCGAAACTGAAGCGCGTCTTTTTCACGAGCACCAGTATAAGGCAGATGAGCGCCGGCAGAGGCCAGTTGCCGCTGTAGGAGAACGGCACCAGTATCTTGGTGAGCCAGTCGCGGCGCAGGCCGAAGAAGAACTTCTGGACCGCGGCGTCGAAGCCGTCCAGTTTGCCGGTCATCATGAGCCAGGTTATGAGCGCGAAGACCGCGATCGAAAGCGCTATCTTTATTATCCTTACGCTGCCGAAGCGTTTAGCCGGAGCAGTCTGCAGATTTTCGTCCATTGGGGCCGCCTTTCTTGTAAAAAGATTGCGTTTAGTATATCATAAAGTGTTGGAAATATAAACCGATGGAGGAGCATCATGAAGAAAAAACCTATACTCGTAATAATGGCCGCCGGCATGGGAAGCCGCTACGGCGGACTTAAGCAGATCGACCCCATAGGCCCGGCCGGAGAGATAATCATCGATTACTCGCTCTACGACGCCAAGGCCGCAGGTTTCGAGACCGTGATATGCATAATAAAGCACTCCATAGAGGAGGATTTCAAGGCCCTGATGGAGCGCGGCGCCGCAAAGCACCTGAACATCAAGTACGCTTACCAGGACATAAACGACATTCCGGAAGGGTTTGAAGTTCCGGAAGGCCGCGAGAAGCCCTGGGGCACCGGGCACGCCATCCTGGCGGCCAGGGACCTGATCGACGCGCCGTTCGCAGTCATCAACGCCGACGACTACTACGGCCGCGAAGTGTTCAAAAACATGTACAATTACCTTAAAAAAGCAAAGGACGGCGAGTTCTACGACTACTGCATGGCGGGCTACTACATAGAGAACACGCTCACCGAGAACGGCAGCGTGGCCCGCGGCGTATGCGTCACGAAGGACGGCTATCTGGAGCACCTGGACGAGCGCACTAAAATTCAGTGGCAGGACGGAAAGATCGTCTTCACCGAGGACGACGGCGCCACCTGGACGGAAGTGGCCCCCGGAACGCCGGTGTCCATGAACTTCTTCGGATTCACCCCCAGCATCATGACGGAGCTTAAGGAAAGGTTCCCCGCGGCGCTGGAGAAGATCCTAGCGACGAACCCGCTGAAGGGCGAATTCTTCATTCCTATCGTTACGAGCGACCTGGTGGCCGAGGGCAAGGCCAAGGTCAAGGTGCTGGACGCGCCTGACCGCTGGTACGGCGTTACCTACAAGGAGGACCGCCCCGTCGTGGTAGCGCAGATGCAGAAGATGACGGACGAGGGACTCTACCCCGAAGATCTCTGGAAATGAAAAGCAAAGAATACATTAAAAAACTGTGCGCGGCCGCAGGACCCACGGGTTTTGAGCGCCCCGTGTCGCGGACAGCGGAGGAGCTTATCGCTCCGTTCGCGGACGAGGTGCACGTGGACACACTGGCAAACCTTGTGGCGGTAAGGCGCAGCGGATTAAAGAACGCTAAAAAGCTGCTGCTTGCGGCGCATCTGGACGAAGTCGGCCTGGTCGTTACCGGCCACGAGGACGGCTTCCTGTGCGTCGGGCAGATAGGCGGGCTGGATCCGCGCGTTCTGCCGGACAGGGACCTTACGGTGATGACCGACCCGCCCCGTCTGGGCGTCGTTTCCGTGCAGCCGCCTCACGTCCTAAAGGCGGAGGACATGTCAAAGGCCCTTAAGCTTTCGGACATTCGCGTTGACGTGGGACTCACGCAGGAGCAGGCAGTCCGTGAGGTGCCGATAGGCACGCCCATAACCTACCGCATGGAGGGCTTCGACCTTCTGAACGGCCGCTACGTAAGCAAGACTCTGGACGACAGGGCCTGTTTTGCGATACTTATACGGACCGCGGAGCTTTTGAAGGACGCGCTGGAGCACGGCATGGAGCTGCCCTGGGACGTGTATTTCGTCGGGAGCACAGGCGAGGAGCGTTCGGAGGGCGGAGCCGCAGCGGCAGCGTTCAACTCGGAGGCCGACGTCTGCATAGCCGTGGACGTAACTCAGGCAAGTTCCCCGGACGCCGGCGGCGAAAAGCTGGCTCATGTGGTTACGGAGCTCGGCGGAGGCCCGGTGCTTAAGGTCGGCCCGAACATCACTAAATACGTGGGGAACCGTCTGGCGGAGCTGGCGGACCGCAATGGCATCCCCAGACAGCGCATAGCCGCGCCCGGAAGGACCGGCACCGACGCCTGGGCCATGCACATAGTCCGCGGCGGCGTGGCTTCCGGCATAGTGGAGCTGCCGCTGCGATACATGCATTCGCCGGCGGAATGCCTGGACTTTGCGGACGTGGAATACTGCGCGCAGCTTCTGGCCGCGTACGCGCTGGATCCCGGAAAGGAGGCCCTGGAATGCTGAGAACTCTTAAAAAGCTCTGCCTTCTGAACGGCATCTCCGGTTCCGAGGAGGAAGTGCGCGAATACATAAAGGCGCAGGCGCTCCGCTGCACGGACGACGTGCGTACGGACCGCATGGGCAACCTTATAGTGGTAAAACACGCGTCGAATAACGCGGAAAACTGCGCGGACAACAACACGAACTGCAGCTGCAACGCGGAAAACGACGCCCCGCTGCCAAAACTCATGATCGCGGCCCACATGGACGAGGTCGGATTCATAATCAACGGAATCACGGATAAGGGCTTCCTTAAGTTCGCGCCCGTGGGCGGCATAGACCCGCGCGTCGTGTTCAACCGCCGCGTATGGGTGGGCGAAAAACGCATCCCCGGTGTCACCGGGCTGAAGGCGGTCCACATGAGCACCCCCGAGGAGCGCGAGGAGATCCCGAAGTGGACCTCCATGTACATAGACATCGGCGCCAAAGACAAGGAAGAGGCCGAAAAGCTGGTGAACATCGGCGACTGCGCGGCGTTTTACAGCGATTTCGTGCGCTTCGGCAAAGGCGACGGTTTCGTTAAGGCCAAGGCCATAGACGACCGCTGCGGCTGCGCCATTATGCTGAAACTGCTTGAAAAAGACCTGCCCATGGACGTTACCTTCGTGTTTACGGTCCAGGAAGAGGTGGGCGTGCGCGGAGCGACCGCGGCGGCGTGGTCCGTAAAGCCGGACATAGCGCTGATCCTGGAAGGCACCACCTCCGCGGACCTGGCAGGCGTGGACGGCCACAAGAAGGTCACCACCATTGGCGGCGGACCGGTGATCGGCTTCATGGACGCCGGCACGATATACGACAGAAAGCTGTTTGAAGCCCTGCGGGACCTTGCAACTGAAAATAAGTTGCCGTGGCAGATCAAGGGCAGGATAGCCGGAGGCACGGACGCTGCAGCAGTGCAGAGAAGCCGCTCGGGCGTTAGGGTCGCATGCCTTGCGGCCCCTGTGCGCAGCATACACTGCCCCAACAGCGTGGCCAAGACCTCGGATCTGAAACAGTGCTATACCCTTACAAAGCTGTTCGTGGACGCCGTGGCGTCGGGAAGGATCAGATAAATGGATATTCTGAAAACACTTAAAGAACTCAACGCCTGCTTCGGGCCGTCCGGCTGCGAGGATCAGATAAGAGAAAAGATCGCGGAGCTGGCCAGACCCTTCGCGGACGACATGTACCCGGACGTGATGGGCAACCTTATCGTCGTTAAACGCGCGGCCAGGACCGGCAGACGTACCAACACTCAGAGCGAGCTGCCGATAGCCCTGCCGCCCGAAGACCATCCGACTGTTCCGAAGCTGATGTTCGCAGCCCACATGGACTCCATAGGCATGATAGTAACTTATATAGAAGAGAACGGGCTGCTGCGCTTCGGCATGGTGGGCGTGCTGCATCCGGAGGACCTCAAGGCCATCCCGGTGCGTTTCGCCAACGGCACGGTCGGCACCATCGGCTGCGACGCGGACGCGGACAAGCCCGCGATCGACAGCATGTTCATAGACATTGGCGCATCGAGCCGCAAGGAAGCGGAAAAACTGGTGCAGAAGGGCGACATGGCCGTGTTCGATACGCCTACCAGAGCGCTGGGCAACGGCTTTGTCGTTTCCCCCTACGTGGACAACCGCGCAGGCGTCATTGCGCAGCTGCTGGCGCTGGAGTCGCTCAGAAAGCCCGTTTTCGACTGCTATTTCGTGTTCACGGTGCAGGAGGAAGTAGGTCTGCGCGGCGGAAAGCCCGCGTCCTTCCACGTAGACCCGCAGTACGCCATAGTCTGCGACACCACGCTTACGGACGACGCACCCAAGTCCAAACACATGGGGACCTCAATCCCGGGCAAGGGCGCTGCGATAAAAGTGATGGACAAGTCCGTCATCTGCCATCCGGAGATGGTGGCCGCGCTCAAGGCCATCGCGGATAAAAAACGCATTCCCTGGCAGGTGGACGTCATCCAGGCGGGCGGCACGGACGGAAGCGAGATGCGCAAGAACGCAGGCGGCGTATGGACCTGCGGCGTTTCGATAGGCACACGCTACGTGCATTCGCCCCAGGAAGTCTGCAGCATCGCGGACATTGAGGCGGCCGGCAAGCTTATGGCGGCATTCGCGGAGACTGCGCCAAATTTCTGAACGTTTGGGGGCCGATAGTAAAAGCCCCGGAATCTGAGCGAAATAACTGAAAGTCGGCGGACTGCCGGCACTTGATCATGGAACACAAAGGAACTGTACAACTTGAGACCGGGCGGCTGATCCTGCGGCGCTTCACCGAGGACGACGCGCAGGCCATGTTCGACAACTGGGCCAGCGACCCGGACGTTACCAAGCACCTGACCTGGCAGCCGCACAAGGACCCGCAGATCACGCGCGAGCTGCTGAAGCTCTGGGCGGCAAACTACGCGGACCCGTCCTGCTACCAGTGGGCGATAGTCCTGAAGGAGATAAACGAGCCGATCGGGTCGATTTCGGTCGTTTCAATGAACGAAAAACATAATATAGTATCCATTGGATACTGCATAGGCAAAAAGTGGTGGCATCAGGGCATAACCAGCGAGGCATTCGAGGCGGTGATACGCTTCATGTTCGACGAGGTTGGAGTCAACCGCCTGGAGGCGCGACACAACGTGGAAAACCCCAACTCCGGCAAGGTGATGCACAAGTGCGGGCTTCAGTACGAGGGCACTCTGCGCCAGGCGGCGTCGGACAACACCGGCATTGTGGATCTGTGCGTCTGGAGCATCCTCCGCAGCGAATACGAGGCGATGGGATGAAAAAACTGTTCTTACTCGACATGGACGGGACCATCTATCTGGGCGAGCGCCTTTTCGAAGGCACCGCGGAGTTTTTGTCGTGGGTAAAAGCAAGCGGCGGACAGTACGCGTTCCTGACCAACAACAGCTCGCGCGGGATCGAGGGCTACCTGGCTAAGATGGAGCGCCTGGGCATTCCGCAGAAGCCGTTCAGCTTCCTGACGTCCACGGACGCCACCATAGACTATCTGAAGAAGACCTACGCGCCGTTCGCGCCGGGCAAAGAGAATGACCCGCCGGCCGCCTACTATGTATGCGGCACGGAGAACCTGAAGAGCCAGCTGAGAACCGTGGGGCTTAAAGTGCTCACGGAGGCGGAGCTGGCCGCCATATTTGAGCAACTGAAGTATAGTTGCGCTGGCGCGCCGGGTTCCGAGTCCACGGGACACGCCCCTGCACCCGTCCGGAGCGCTGACCCCAGATCCCTTGAAAAATCAACATTTCCCGTCGTTCTGCTTGGCTACGACACGGAGCTCACATACGAAAAACTTGTCAACTGCGTGCGCCTGCTGGACATGGGCGCAGACTACGTGGCCACCCACCCGGATCTCGTCTGCCCCACCGAAAACGGCAACGAGCCGGATATCGGTCTGATCATCCATTCGCTGAAAGTCTGCACCGGCCGCGAGCCCGTCATCATCGGCAAGCCCCAGCCGCAGATGGTATATTCCGCGCTCAAAAAATACGGCGCCGCGCCGGAGGAGACCGTCCTGATCGGCGACCGCCTCTACACGGACATCGCCTGCGGAAACAACGCCGGCATCGACACCATCCTGGTGCTGTCCGGCGAGGGCACGGTGGAGGACTGCGAAAAGTACGGCGTGCACCCCACCTACGTATTCCGCGACATCGCCGACGTCCTGGCGGCGCTCAAAGAGGGCCTGCTGTAAACAATGTCCTGGCGGCGCTCAAAGAGGGCCTGCTGTAGACTGTAAGCGCCCGTCCCCTATGATATAATAATATAGTTGAATAACTCTTTACGCGAAAGGAGTCCAAAATGAAGCTCAACAACAAGCGGACCATACTCGTGGGTCTGGCGTTCCTCACCATCTGCGCGTTCTGGCAGATGTACGACAACGTCGTGCCCATGATCCTCACCAATACCTTCCACATGAACGAGACCGTCTCGGGCGTCATAATGGGCGCGGACAACGTTCTGGCGCTGTTCCTGCTGCCGTTCTTCGGAAGCTTGTCCGACAAGGCGGGCACTAAGATCGGCAAGCGCATGCCGTTCATACTCTTCGGCACGGGCTGCGCAGTCATCTTGATGAACATCCTGCCGCTCTTCGACAACGGCTACTTCGCCGCCCCGTCCAACGCCAAGATCATCTCCTTCGTCGTAACGCTGGCCCTGCTGCTGATAGCCATGGGCGTCTACCGTTCGCCGGCCGTAGCGCTGATGCCGGACGTAACCCCCAAGCCGCTGCGTTCCAAGGCCAACGCCATAATCAACCTGATGGGCGCGGTGGGCGGAATAATCTACCTGGGCATAGCCGCGGTAATGTACCCGAAATCCAAGACAGCCGGCCTGGATCACGTAAACTACCAGCCGCTGTTCATGATAGTATCCGCGATAATGTTCGTAGGCGTGGGCATCCTGTTCCTTACCGTCAAAGAGCCCAAGCTGGTCGAGGAGAACAAGGCCCTGGAGGCCCAGCACCCCGAGTGGAACCTTGCGGAGGACGACGGCTCCGGCCACGAGACCCTGCCGCCCGCGGTAAAGAAGAGCTTGGGGTTCCTGCTTGCGTCCATAGCGCTGTGGTTCATCGGCTACAACGGAGTCACAACCTGGTTCACCACCTACGCCAGCCAGGTCATGGGCATGGGCCTGGGCGAATCGTCCCGCATCCTTATGGTAGCCACCGGCGGCGCCATCGTCTCCTACATTCCGATAGGCATCATCGCTTCCAAGCTGGGCCGCAGAAAGACGATACGCATGGGCTGCATACTGCTTGCAGTGTGCTTCGCGCTGTGCTACGTCCTGACGACCTCGATGACAAAGATAACCATTATAATGTACGTTGTGTTCGTTTTAATAGGCTTTGCTTGGGCAGCCATCAACGTAAACTCCCTGCCGATGGTCGTTGAAATGTGCAAGGGCTCCGATATCGGTAAGTTCACCGGCTACTACTACACCGCTTCCATGGCGGCTCAGGTGGTGACCCCGATCCTGGCCGGAACGCTGATGCGCCAGATCGACTACAAGGTGCTCTTCCCGTACTCGGCCGTATTCATCGCGCTGGCCTTCGTTACCATGACCTTCGTAAGGCACGGCGACGCCAAGGTCGAAGCCAAGAAGGGCCTGGCCGCCTACGAGGACATGGACGACTAAGCTTCTGAGAACGTTCCGGAGCTCCAAGCAATAATGAAGATCAAATTCAATTCGCCGCTGATCCTGGGATTCGTGTTCCTGAGCCTGGCGGCAATGATCCTTAATATCGTCACCGCGGGCGCAAGCAACCGTCTGCTGTTCATGACCTATCACAGCTCGCTGGCGGACCCGCTCACCTACGTGCGCTTCTTCGGGCACGCGCTGGGGCACAGCGGCTGGCAGCACTTCATAGGCAACATGTCCTACATCCTGCTGCTGGGGCCGATGCTGGAGGAGAAATACGGCGCAAAACGCCTGCTGGGCGTTATGGCCCTTACCGCGCTGATCACCGGCGTGGTGAACTACATCTTCTTCCCGAACATCGCGCTCTGCGGAGCCAGCGGAATAGTGTTCGCGTTCATCCTGATGACGTCCTTCACCAGCTTCAAGAAGGGCGAGATCCCCGTCACCTTCATCCTGGTGGCGATCGTCTACCTTGGGCAGCAGGTCTACGACGGCCTGTTCGTTAAGGACAACATCTCCAACATGGCGCACATAGTCGGCGGCATCGTCGGCGCCGTGTTCGGATACATTCTGGGTAAAAAGAAATAACAGTTTATAATGTGAGGCAAAGTTATGCGTTTTATCGGCAAACAAGAATCTGTAAAAAAGACTGAATGTAAAAGAAAAAAGCTTGTAATCGGAATTGCCGCATTGTTTTTAGTTGGCGCGATGCTTACGCTTGAATCATGCGGTTCTTCGAAAAAAGCTAGTTCCGCTATCGTCAATTCTGTTGAATCTACCCAGAACACTGAAGAAGTCGTTACACAAGAAGAAAAGAACGATGCTGAAGCGGAAGCACAAGCCAAAGCAGAGGCAGAGAAAATAGCAGAACAAGAAGCCAAGGCTAAAGCTGAGGCTGACGCGGAAGCACAACTAAAGGCTGAACAGGAAGCACAGGCAAAAGCAGACGCCGAAGCAAAAGCTAAAGCGGACAAGGAGGCAAAGGCTAAAGCAGATGCTGAGGCTAAAGCCAAAGCTGAGCAAGAGGCTAAAGCTAAGGCTGAGCAGGAAGCGAAGGCTAAAGCTGAGGCTGAAGCAAAGGCTAAAGCAGAACAGGAAGCCAAAGCTAAGGCGGAGGCTGAAGCGAAAGCCAAAGCCGAGCAGGAAGCTAAAGAAAAAGCTGAGGCTGAAGCGAAAGCCAAAGCCGAGCAGGAAGCTAAAGAAAAAGCTGAACGAGAAAAGAAAGATACTAAGAATGCATCGTTTGTTGGAAATAGAAATTCTAAGAAATTCCATTATCCTTGGTGCTCCAGCGTAACAGATATGAAAGAGAGCAACATGGTACTCTTTTATGGTGACAGATCAGAACCAATCAATGCTGGATATGAACCATGTAAACGCTGCAACCCTTAATCTAATTAGCTAAGTTAACTGCAATGCGTGAATTCTTTACAGGCCGCACAGGCCACCCGAAACTGGAAGAGCTGAGGAAGTTCCGCTACGCGCACCGCGGGTTCCACGACAAGCCGCAGGTGCCGGAGAACTCGATCGGGGCCTTCATCCGCGCCATCCGCAACCATTTCGGCGCGGAGCTGGACGTGCACCTGACCAAGGACGGCAAGCTCGTCGTGTTCCACGACGACACCACGGACCGCACCACCGGCGAGCCGGGCACCATCGAAGGCCGTACGCTGGAGGAAGTGCGCGAGCTGCGCCTGGAGGGCACCAACGAAAAAGTACCGCTCTTCAACGAGGTGCTGACGCTGTTCGAGGACAGCGGCTACCCGCTCATAATCGAGCTGAAAGTGGTGGACGGCAACTATCAGGAGCTGGCGGAGAAGGTCTGCGAGCGCCTGGACAGCTACAAAGGGCTGTTCTGCATAGAGAGTTTCGACCCGCGCGCCATAAAGGCGGTGCGCGAGCTGCGTCCGGAGATAGTCCGCGGCCAGCTGGCGTCGGATTTCGTGAAGGATCCGGGCACCTGCCCAAAGAACACGCGCCGTCTGCTGACCGATCTTAGGCTCAACTTCCTGTCCAAGCCGGATTTCGTGGCCTACAATTTCGATTACCGCGACAACGCGGCGTTCAGGCGCGCCGTGCGCAAAGGCATCCAGGGCGTCGCATGGACCATCCACACCCCGGAGGACTTCAAGGAGGCCGAGCGCCTCGGCTACATCAACATCTTCGAGAGGTTTGACCCGAACGAACTGTAGTAACTGATTCTTGCGGTTTGGCCCGAACAAACTGGCGTAACTGATATTTAGTTGCGCAATAATCTTCGGGGGTCGACGGTTCCTGTAAATCAAAGGGGCCGGCCCTTTACGCCGAATCGAACGGCTCAGTTATATTAAAATATAAAAAAGGGCAGAGCCCGCTCGTCCCAATTATTGAATAAAAACATGAAACAGGGGGAAGAAAACCGGGAGGGTTTCCCCCTGTTTTAGTAATCTTACCGAAAACAGGGGGAAGAATATATCCTCCTTTCCCCCTGTAATTTAAAAAAACATTAAAACAGGGGGAAACTCCAGCTCGAATCGTCCCCCTGATCGGTCAAAAAAACGAAAACAGGGGGAAATGTCCCAGCAGCTTCACCCTGTTTTGCATAAAACTAACAGCTTTTTACTATTATTCTGTTTTTTTCCGCGCCATGGCCAGGACCTGCTTCAGCGCGGTCTGTTTGTCGATGCCGGCAAGGCGCAGTTTGTGGGCGTAATCCAGCAACTCGCCGAATTGGTCGCCCGGCTTAAGACCGGCCTCAATAAGGTCGCGGCCCATGACATAGGGCTGCGCCATCGTTTCCCTGTATTTTTCCAGCCGCTCGAACAGGAAGCCCGCGTCGCCGGAGAACGGCGTATCGCCGGACTTCACCGGGTGGTCCGCCATGGCCATGTAGATGAGGTCCTGCGCGGACGCCGCCTGGTCGAACATCTTGTTGGTGGACTTGACCGGGGACTTGCTGAAAGCCATCATGTTGGGCTTCATGTGCAGCTCCGCCATGTTCAGCACGTAGCTGATGAGCGCGGTCTCCTCCGTTAGGCGCCTCAAGAAGCCCTCTATTATGGGAAGCCCCGCCGCCTCGTGGCCGTAGGCGTGGATGCGCCCGTTGACGAACTCCGTGGACGCGATCTTGCCCAGGTCGTGCGTAAGCGCCAGCATCATGAACGGGTACGGCTGTTCCGCCTTGGCGCGGTAGCCCGCCGCGCGGTCCAGGACCTCCATCGTGTGGGTCCATACGTCGCCCTCCGGGTGGTACTCCGGGTCCTGCTCAAGGCCTATGGTCTGCTCCAGCTCCGCGAACCACGGCGATAGCTGACGCATCTGCCTCAGCGCTTCGAAGAATATGGACGGTTTTTCGCTGTTCATAAGCGCTTTCTTAAGCTCGCCCTCCACGCGTTCCTTGGACAAGGTCGTAAGGTCCATGCCGGAGCAGAGCTCGACGGTCGCCGGGTCCACGGTAAACCCGAGAACAGCCGCAAATCTGGCGCAGCGCAGCACTCGCAGCGGATCCTCCACAAAGCTCTCCGGGTCCACGCAGCGCAGCACCCTCTTTTCCAAATCCGCCCGGCCGCCGTAGAGGTCCACGATCTCGCCGGTCAGCACGTCCTCCATAAGCGCGTTGACGGTAAAGTCCCTGCGCCTGGCCGCCGCCTCCGGCCCGATGAACGGATCCGTGAACACCTCAAAATCGCGGTGCCCGCGCCCGGTGGCGTGTTCCTTGCGGGGTATCGCTATGTCCAGCGCGCTGCCGGAAAGCCCGTAGATCCCGAAGCTGCTGCCGTACTGCAGGGGCTCGCCGACCTCGTTCAGCACGTCCCAGAGCACCGACGGCTCCACGCCGTGGACCTCTATGTCGATGTCCCCGCGCAGTTCGCCGCCGCAGAGCAGCTTGTCGCGCACGCAGCCGCCGACGAAGAACACTCTTCCGCCCGCCGCCCGCACTTTTTCCGCGATCTTTTCCGCAAGCGCTATATCTCTTTTTGTGTCGTTTTCAGTAATAGTGATGTTTCCCATCAGTATGCCTCTGCAGGGCCCTGACGTGCCCTCAGAACGCCTTTGCCGCCCGCTTCGGTACAGTTATCCTATGAACGCCTCCAGCTCGCTGTAGGGCATGAATCCCATGGTCTTCTTTGCCGGCTCGCCGTTCACGAAAAGCATCATGGTGGGGATGGCCGCGACCGCGTAGAATCCTGCCAGTTCCGGCTCCTCGTCCACGTTCACCTTGCCGACCTTTATCTCCGGATGCTCCTCCGCCAGACGCGCGACGGCCGGCGCCAGCATCCTGCACGGCCCGCACCACGACGCCCAGAAGTCCACAAACACCGGCCGGTCGGACCGGAGCACCTCTTCCGCGAAGTTGTCTGTCGTTAACGTTATCTCTTTCATTGCCGCGCCTCCTTCGGCAAGATTATATCATAAACCGCGCCCGCGGGGAAAGATTCCTCTGCGCCCCGCCCCGTGTGGTATAATACCCGTATGAAGATCCACGCTTACGCAAAGATAAACCTTATACTGAACGTGCTGGGTGAGCGGTCCGACGGCTACCACGAGGTGGAGATGCTGATGCAGGCGGTCTCGCTCTGCGACGAGGTGACGGTGGAGGCGTCCGACGCTTCCGGCGCGGCTGACAGGTGCGATAGCTCCACGTTGCTTGGCCCGCAGGACTTCGAGTACGGCCAGAACGACCTTGCCTACAGAGCCGCGCTGCTTATGGCCGAGACCTTCCGTCCGGAGCTGCTTGCGAACGCCCTGGACAAGGACGGTCTGGAACTTGCGCCCGGCGTTCGCGGGATCCGCGTTGCCATTGAAAAGCATATACCCGCCGCTGCAGGCCTTGGCGGCGGATCGGCGGACGCGGCTGCGGTGCTGGTCGGGCTCGGGAAGCTCTGGCTGCCGCAGAAGACTGCGGATGACCTGCCGGAGGCCCTTCTGCCGCTTGGCGCCAAGCTGGGTTCCGACGTTCCGTTCTGCATCGCGAGCCAGCTGGGCCACCCTGCGGCCATTGCGCGCGGACGCGGGACGGAGCTGGAGTTCGTGCAGCCGGTCGACTGCGGGGTGGATCTGTACTTCTCGGACGTTTCCATACCCGGCAAGACGCGCGCGGTCTACGCGGAACTGAAGGACGGGGACTGCAAGGAGCGCTTCAGCATAGAGGGTCTCCTGAATGCCTCGAGCTTAGAGGAAAAGCTCCGCTTTGTGGGCAACCATCTGCAGGCGCCGGCCGAGCGTTTGTTCAGAAAGGCAGAAAACGACGCGGAATCTGCGCAACCAAATATCAGTTGCAGGGTTTCGTGCGCAGATGCATCTCGGGTCTCAAGCCCCGCTGCCCTTGCAAACACTCAGGCCCCAACCTCCGCGATCCCGGCAGACGCAACGCTCTGCGGCGCCGGACCCACGTATTTCACCCTGTCGGAAACAGGAACGTACCGCACGGTCGTAAAATAGCGTTTCCCGCCGGCACTTTAATTCGTCAGACAAGCCCTAAACCGCAAATCTGTGATATAATAGATAGAACAATATCCCCAAGAGTCCCCTGGAGGTGAACCATGGCAAAGACAAGACTGGCAGTCCTGTTCGGCGGCAAGTCCGGAGAACACGAGATAAGCTGCATTTCCGCAACGTCGGTCATCAAGGCGGTCGACAAGGACAAATACGACATCATAACCATAGGCATCACCAAGAGCGGAGAATGGCTCCTCTACGAGGGCCCCATCGAGGACATCGAAGCAGACACCTGGGAGACCAAGGCCAAGGCGGACCTGGCAGCGGACCCGGAGCATTTCGGGCTCACGATACTGGGAACGGGCGGCAAGGGCCTTAAGGACATCTGCGACTTCGTATTCCCGGTGCTTCACGGCCCCAACGGCGAGGACGGCACGGTCCAGGGAGTGCTGGAGCTTCTGGACATACCCTACGCGGCCAGCGGCGTGCTTGGATGCGCGCTCACAATGGACAAGATAGCCGCAAAGGACGTCTTCAAGTCCGCGGGAATAAAGCAGGTGCCCTACGTGGCGCTCAACTCCTCGGAGATAGGCCCCGAAAAGATCGCGGAGATCAACGCCGCGCTCAGATACCCGCTGTTCGTAAAGCCCGCCAACATGGGCTCGTCCGTTGGAATAACCAAGGTCAATGACCCTGCTGACCTCATGAAAGCGCTGGACGTCGCGGCAAAGTACGACACCCGCATAGTCGTGGAGCAGGGCATCAACGCCAGAGAGCTGGAGACCGCCGTCATGGGCAATCTCAAGCCCGTAGCGGGCGCCGTGGGCGAGATCCTTACCGAGGCGGAGTTCTACGACTACGACGCCAAGTATCACAGCAGCGCGAGCCGCACCGTGGTGCCTGCGGACATCAGCCAGGATCTTGCGGACGAGATTCGCGCGGAAGCCATAAAGGCCTATCTGGCCTGCTGCTGCGCCGGATTCTCCCGCGTGGACTTCCTTGTGGACAAGGATTCACAGGAGATCTACCTTAACGAGATAAACGCCATACCCGGATTTACTAAAATAAGCATGTTCCCGATGCTGTTCATGGCGACGGGGCTCACTTACACGGAGATCGTAGAAAAGATAATAGAGTACGGCTATGAAAGATATAATGCTGAAAATAAAAAGTGACGACGGCCTGGAGCTGGTAACGGAGGGGCGCCTCTACACAAGGGGCAGCACCACCCTCATCCAGTACGACGAGACCGTAATGTCCGGCATGGAGGGCTGTTCCACCAGTCTCACCATAACGCCCAAGCGCGTGCGGGTGAAGAGGACCGGCAGCAGCATGGAGCTCCCCACGGAGATGATCTTCGAGAAGGGGCGCCGCCTCAACGGGCTGTATTCCACGCCGCACGGAAACTTCGGCGTAGAGATACTGACCAACAACATCTCCGGCCTGGGCGGCTTTGCCCAGACGTCGGGGACCATTTCCATTGACTATTCCATTTGTTTCAAGGGGCTGTTCGACGCCAACAAGCAGCTGGACATAGAGATACTGCAGGCCGGCGCGGATGTCCCGGCCGGGGAGGACGACACGCATGTCCAATAAGAAGACGGTCAAGAAATACACGTACGCGCCCGCTAAGAAAACGAGCAGCCGCACGCTGGCTGTAAGGATATTCTGCATTGCGCTGGCAGCAATAATGGTGCTTGGCGTTGCTTATTACCTGATACTGATCATCGGAGGAAAAATGTGATGCGCCGCGGAACGTTTGCAAAAAACGCGCTGCCGAGGATCCTGGCGCTTGCGCTTGCAGTGCTTCTGGTATTCGCGTTCGCCGCGTCCGCTTTCGCGAAGGGCGGGGACGACGCGCCCGCCGGAGATACTACGACCATAGGCGCGGATGCGCCCACAGGCAGCGACTCCGAGAGCACCGGAGAACAGAGCGCCTCCATGGACGGCAGCGATTCTCAGGACGGTTCCGGGGAATCCGAAGCGGAGCTCGCGCGCCGCAAAGAGGTCTACACAATAGGAGCCATGATAACGCTGGGCGCCATCCTCGTGGGTTGGAGAGAAAAACAGCGCAGAAGATAACGGATCGCCGTTATTCTTTGCCGATGCGGACCCGCAAGGGCCCGTTTTGCTGTCCGGCCGGATATCTGCTCCGCTGTCACCGTGCAGTCATAATATTTTGATAACATTAATGCTTGAAGGATCGTTCCGTAGGTTTATAATGTACCGAAAGGACCATCCTTAAAGTTTGAAGGAGAAAAAATGCTTAGAATCGATCATTTCACCAAGAAGTACGGCGAAAAAGCCGCCGTGGACGACCTTTCGCTCCACATCCAGCCGGGCGAGATCTACGGATTCATTGGCCACAACGGCGCCGGCAAGACCACCACGCTCAAGGCGGTGGCCGGATTAATGAACTTCGACGAAGGCGAGATCTTCATCGGCGGGCATTCCGTGACCGGCGAGCCGATAGAGTGCAAGAAGATCACCGCGTACATCCCGGACAACCCGGACCTGTACGAGTTCATGACCGGCATACAGTACCTGAACTTCATTGCGGACATATTCGGCGTAGGCGCGGACGACAGAGCGGAGCGCATCCGCGAGTATTCGCAGCTCTTCGACCTGGAGCGCAATCTTGCGATGCCCATCACCAGCTACTCCCACGGCATGAAGCAGAAGCTGGCCGTCATCTCCGCGCTGATCCACGCCCCAAAGCTGATCCTTATGGACGAGCCCTTCGTCGGCCTGGATCCGGTGGCCAGCCACGACCTTAAGCAGATAATGAGAAAGATCTGCGACGACGGCGGCGCCATCTTCTTCTCCACCCACGTTCTTGAGGTAGCCGAGAAGCTGTGCGACAAAGTGGCTATTATAAAGAACGGTCGTTTAATAAAATCCGGCACCATGGACGAGGTAAAGGGCGATGAGTCCCTGGAGGACGTGTTCCTGGAGCTTGCGGAGGAGGGAAACAATGCTTAAAGCGCTTCTTAAAAAGGAGTTCATGGCGCTTACGGCGGGAATAACCAACGACCGCAGGAAAGGCGTCAGGCGCTCCAAGGGCGGAATAATCGGCATGTCGATACTGTTCGTCGTGTGCTACATATCGATCGGCACCGCGTTCCTGGGCTTCTCCACGGCGTTCTCTGTGCTGCTGCCCGACCGTCTCTGGCTCTACATGGCCATGTCCGGCCTGTCTTCGCTGGTAATAAGCGTCATCGGCAGCGTGTTCATGACCTACAGCATGCTCTACAAGGCCAAGGACAACGACCTTCTTCTGGCGCTGCCCATCCCTCCGGGGAAACTGCTGCTCAGCAAGATGGCGTCCATATACATCATGGCCTGGCTGTTCGCGGCTCTGCCGATAATCCCGGCCCTGATAATCTACTGGACCGGCGGCTACGGCGCTACCGCGGCTTCCGGCATATTCAGCATACTGTCCATATTCTTCATAGCGCTGCTGGGCACGGCCCTGTCCTGCATACTGGGCTGGCTGGTGGCTCTGGTGGTCGGCCTCTTCCCCAAGAAGAATGCCCTAACCGTAATTGCCACTCTGCTGTTCCTGGGCGTCTACTACGTGTTCTATTTCCGTGTGAACGCTATCCTTCGCACCATTCTGGCCAACATCGACACGGTGGAAGGCAAGATAAGCGGCTACGTCTACCCGATCTACAAGATGGGCAAGGGCTGCGCCGGCGATGCGGGCTCGTTCCTGATATTTGCGGCAATATGCGTGGTGTTCTTCGCCATCGTCTACTATGTGCTGTCGCGCACCTTCTTTAAGATAGCGACCCGCACGGAAAAGACAAAGACCGTGGAATACAAGGAGAAGAAGACGAATCAGCAGAGCATCCCGAACGCGCTGTTCCGCAAGGAGATGAAGCACTACCTGGGAAGCCCGGCATACCTGCTGAACTGCAGCATGGGCACGATCTTCGTAGTGGTGGCGGCTGTGGCACTGCTCATAAAGGCGGCCGACGTCCGCGAGATCCTGGAGATGTTTGAATACCAGCTGGGCGGAGACCTGGCGGGCCTGCCGTTCAAGGGGCTGCTGATGCTGGTCCTGGCGGCCGTCCTGTGCTTCCTGGCCTCAAGCAACGACATTACCGCGCCGAGCATCGCTCTGGACGCGAAGACGCTCTGGCTGAGCAAGTAGCTGCCCGTGGATACAATGCAGATCTTCGGCGCAAAGCGCAAGCTGCACCTGGTGCTGACGCTGGTGCCCTGCCTTATATTCCTGGCTGCCGCTGCTTTCGTTCTGAAGCTGGACGCCATGAGCATACTCTACCTCGCCGTCCTGACGGTACTGTTCACCTACTTCTGCGCCAACCTGGGCCTGATGCTGGGACTGTGCTTCCCCAACCTTAAGTGGACAAACGAGACCATGGCGGTAAAGCAGGGAATGGCGGTAATCATCGCGCTGTTCGGAAGCTGGGTGGTGATCCTGGCGCTGGGCGCGCTGTACGCGTTCGTGCTCCGCAATGTGATGTCACCCGAGACTTACATGAGGATACTGATAGCGCTGTTCCTGGTGGCATCGATAGGGCTCAACGCCTGGCTGATGGGCCCCGGAAAGAAGCGTTTCGCGGAGCTGTAATTCCAACCGGCGATGTAAAAACTGCCCGGAGAGAAAAATAAGAACGTTGAAATTTCAATGGTTATAAGAAAACAACGCCCTGCAACTTAGATTTAGTTGCAGGGTTTCTTTTGTAATTTTTCGGATGCTGCGGTCGTGCGCTTCTGCTTGTTGTCTTGCGCTGTTGACCGCGTCTTGCGCTGCCGGCGGGTATGCGCCTTAGTTAGCTGCTCCGCCGTTTTCACCGGCGCCGTCGGGACTTGCCTGTTCTCCTCCGGAACCGCCATCGGTTCCCTGGCCGCCCTGTTCGCCGGCTCCGCCTTCAGAGTCCTGGCTGCCTTGTTCGCCGCCGGATCCTTCTCCGGGCTCGCTGCTGCCGGAACCGTCATCTGGCTCCGGTTCTTCCTCCGGCGGAAGCTGCGGAATGGCGCGCTTCGTAAAGATGCCGCAGTTATCGCAGAAGCTTCCCTCCTCGCCCGGGGCGGTCGTAGTCGCGGGAGTAAGTACCTCCCACTTCGTGAACGAATGCTCCAGGTTGGGAATGTCTTCCAGTATGAAGTCGCTGCAGGTGGCGCAGGTGAGCTTCTTCTGGCCCGTCCTGTCACACCTGGGCTGAACTATGATCTCTTCTTTCGTGTAATTGTGCACGCCGGTCGCGGGGATCGGGTCCGTGTAGGTGTCGCCGCAGATAGTGCAGGTATAGGTGAGGGTGCCTTCCGCTACGCAAGTGGGCTCTTTGGTGACCGCCGCCTCATAGACGTGCTTGCCCGTGGTCGGGATCGGGTCCTCGAAGGTGCTGTCGCAGTATTCGCACTGGTAGATCTCCTTGCCCTCCTCCAGACAGGTGGCCGGGACCGTCTCCTTGAGCACGTACATGTGGTTGCCCGTGGCGGGGATGGTCTCCGTGTAGGAGTAGCCGCAGAGCTCGCAGACGTAGTCCGCCTGACCGTCTTCCGCGCAGGTGGCTTCCTTGACGACTGTCTTCTTGTACTTGTGACCGTCCGAGACCGGAATCGGCTTGGTGTAGCTGTCGCCGCAGCCGTAGCAGGTGTAGGTGGCTACGCCTTCCTCCTGGCAGGTGGCCGGTTTGGTGACCTTCTCTATGTAATTATGCTTGTGAGCGGTGTTGCCGTTCTTCTTGCCGCAGGCCGAAAGCGACAGGATCATCGCCAGCGCCAGCAGCAGAACGAGCGCCGCCCTTATGCAGTTCTTGTGTTTCATGCTATTTTATTCCCCGGGCTGCACCGGCAGGTACATCTTCGTGAGTATCCAGCGCTTCAGGCGGTCGGGCAGGAAGCGCAGTATGAACATCAGCGCCTTGTATTCGAAGCCGAACGCTACGCGCGGCGGCGGGTTGGTCTTTCCGGCCAGTTTGAGCGCCACGGCTGCCACGGTATCAGGGCTCTTGCCGCCCTGCTCGTCCTTGGCCATGCGCTCCACGCTGTCAAGCACCGCCTTGTAGTACGGCGAACCTTCCTTGGTGAAGGTCTTTCTGGCCGCGGTGAAACCGGTCTTGGTGTCGCCGGGCTCCACTATTACTGCGCGGACGCCGAACGGCCTCATCTCCATGGAAACGGTCTCCACGTAGGCCTCCAGCGCGTATTTGCTGGACGAATAGTGGCCCTGCATTGGGATGGGCACCTTGCCCGCGATGGATCCGACAACGATCAGCAGGCCTTTGCCCTGCTCCCTCATCCTTGGGAGGACTTTGCCTCCCACGGTGAGCGTTCCGAAGTAGTTGGTCTCCATCTGCGCGCGCACCAGATCCATGGGCATCTCTTCCGCCGCTCCGGCAATTCCCATGCCTGCGGCCAGGAACGCTATGTCCACGCGCTCCATGGAGTCCACGACCGCGGCTACGGACGCCTCGTCGGAGACGTTCATGCGCCTGTAGGTTATGGAGCCGCCTCCCGGCACCTCCACGGTCTTTTCCTCGCAGTTCCTGGAGACCGCAACAACGCTGCAGCCCTCGGCCGCGAACGCCTTGGCCACCGCTTCGCCTATTCCTCTGGACGCGCCCGTTACCAGCACGTGCTTTCCGTATACGTTATTCATAATGCCTTCCTGTAAATGTAGGGTGAAGAATGACTGATGTTTCTGTATGGTCTGATGTTTTGCCTGTAAAACTCCGCATCGCCTGATGTTTTTCTTATATTATATGTAAAACTCCGTTTTTTTCAAGCGTTTGCGCAAAGAAACACCGCGCGACTGATCTTCAGTTGCGCGGCATTCATTCTATTTATTCAAGAGGAGTTTATGTTTCAGTTGTTCTGAGTCCGGACTGTCTTTGCTTTAGACTACAGTCTCAGCTGGCCGAAGAGGACGCAGGTGAGGCAGGCCACGGTACCCATCAGGATGGCGGAGAGCCAGAGGTTTCCGGTCTTTCTGAAGAGGTAGGTGGATCCGCCGACTCCTACTGCCATGCCGGCCGGCATGCCCCAGAGCCTCTGGGTGTCGGAGTTGCAGGTCAGCAGGAACGAGGTGTCCGCAGCGGATCCGAGGGACTGGTAGTGCGACTTGTGCGCTATGTTCAGCACCAGAGTGAACTCCGCCAGGATAACGTTTACGACTATGGCCCTGAGGGTATCCTTCCATTCCACACCGGTGGAGGGGAGTCTGCGCTTGATGTTGTTGCCCAGGTTGGAGAGCACGAAGCACGGTACCCAGATGCAGATGTAGGGCAGGAAGTACGGGATCTTGAAGAGCGGGATGCTCTTGAAGCCGAAGAACCATGCGTAGAAGTCGGTCCCTGTTATGGTCTCCTG
>JAFZRK010000052.1 GCA_017619905.1 Bacillota bacterium | reverse complement strand
GACGACGACGCCATCATCATCTTCGGTGCTTCCGTACGCGAGGACATGGAGAACACCGTACGCGTCACCATCATAGCCACCGGCTTCGACGACGATCTGGACAAGATCCAGATACCCGGCAAAGGCCTCGGCGCTGCCGAGTCGGAACCCAGCGTAGTGGAGCTGGACGAGAGCGTGGAGGAGATCAAGAAGGAGACCAATTATCAGCCCGACAACGATTTCCCCATCCCCGCATTCCTTAAGAACGCGGGCAACACCAACCTCGACCTCTGATAAAAGGCAGGACCTGGGGCGGGCGGAATGCCCGCCCTTTTGTCACTATTGAGCACCGCGCGTTACCCTGAATGAAGCAGATAAGCTCTTCGGAAAACAGAATAGTCAAAGAGGCAGTGTCGCTCCTGGAAAAGAAATACCGCGACCGGCTCGGACTCTATCTCATCGAAGGGCCGAACATAATCGGCGAAGCTCTGGCCCGGCCGGGGACCGTCAGGACGGTCTTCCTGCGGGCGGACGCTCAGGACGCGGATGCTCTGGATGCAGCAAAGACAGCGGAAGAGGCAGGCATAGATGTCTGCGTGCTTTCGCGCGAGCTTTTTTCCAGGATAACGGACGCCAGAACTCCGCAGTGCATAGCCGCGGAGGCGTTTAAGCCAAAGCCGCCGGACGTTTCGGACCTGCCGGAAGGCGCCAACGTTCTGGTACTGGACCGGCTCCAGGATCCCGGAAACGTGGGAACGCTCATAAGGACGGCGGAAGCCATGGGCTTTTCGGCTGTCATGCTCGTTAAGGGCACGGCGGACCCATGGCAGCCCAAGGCCGTAAGATCCGCTGCGGGAAGTCTGCTGCGGCTTCCTCTGCTGTCTGCGGAGAACGCTCTGGAAGCGGCGGAACTGCTCGGAAGAGCAGGAAAGACGCTCTATACCGCGGCGGCGGAAGGGGACGCGGATCTGTGGGATCTGCCCCTGGCACGCAACGCTGCGGTGGTAATAGGAAACGAAGGCGCGGGGGCCTCGGAGGAGTTCAAAGCATCCTCCCGGCTCTTAAGGATACCGATGGCCGGAGGCACGGAGTCGCTGAACGCGGCCGCCGCCGGAGCCGTCATCATGTACGAATCCCTGCGCCAGAAAGGACGGATATAGTTTAAGATGGACGAACGCCTTAAAGAAATAGCCCTTAAGGCAAAGGAACAGATACTGGGAGCGCAGACGCTGCAGGACGCGGAGGCGCTCAGGATAGAATACCTGGGAAAGAAAGGCAAGCTCACGGACATACTCAAGTCCATGAAAGACCTCGCCCCGGAAGAAAGAAAGAGCTTCGGACAGCTGGCCAACCAGACCAAGGCGCAGATAGAGTCCGCGCTGGAAACAAGGATGAAGGAGCTCAAGGCGCTTGCCAGAGACCTTCAGCTTAAGGCCCAGACCATAGACGTAACGGAGCCCGGAACGCCTGTAACGCTCGGCACCAGGCACCTCATAACCCAGACCATAGACGAGATAACGAAGATCTTCATGTCCATGGGATTTTCCGTGTCGGAAGGCCCGGAGGTGGAGACCGTTTTCAATAACTTCGACGCGCTCAACGCGGGTCCCAACCATCCCGCAAGAGACATGACGGACACGTTCTACATCACCGACGACGTGCTGCTTCGCACGCAGACCTCCCCGGTGCAGGTAAGGACGCTGCTTTCGCAGAAGCCGCCCATCGCCGTCATAGCTCCCGGAAGATGCTTCCGCTGCGACACCCCGGACGCCACCCACTCCCCGATGTTCCATCAGGTGGAGGGCCTCGTGGTGGACGAAGGCATAACCATGGCGGACCTGAAGGGCGTTCTGGACAGCTTCGCGAAGCAGATGTTCGGTTCCTCCACAAGGACCAACTTCCGTCCGCATCACTTCCCGTTCACCGAGCCCTCGGCCGAGATGGACGTAAGCTGCTTCAAGTGCGGCGGCAAGGGCTGCAGGGTATGCAAGGGTTCCGGCTGGATAGAGATCCTGGGCTGCGGTCTGGTGCATCCCAACGTCCTTAAGGTGGGCGGACTGGACACCGAAAAGTACACCGGCTTCGCGTTCGGAATGGGCGTGGAGCGCATAGCCATGCTCAAATACGAGCTGGACGACATACGTCTTCTCTACGAGAACGACATACGCTTCATAGAGCAGTTCAAGTAAGGAGGCAGCAGAATGTTAGTACCCATCAGATGGTTAAAAGATTATACGGACGTTAACGTGGACGCGGACGAATTCGTGCGCAGGATGGTCCTCTCCGGCTCCAACCTGGAGACGGTGGAGCACTTCGGCGAGGGCATCGAGGGCGTGGTCATCGGCCGCATCGCTAAGATAGAAAAGCACCCCAACGCGGACAAGCTGCTGGTGTGTCTCATAGATGTGGGTAAGTCAGAGCCCGTTCAGATAGTCACCGGCGCGCACAACATCTTCGAGGGCGCTCTGGTTCCCGTGTGCCTGGACGGATCGCACATCCCCGGACCGCTGCACGGACAGCCCAAGGTGGAAGGCGGTGTAACGATACACGCCGGCCAGCTGCGCGGAGTGGATTCCTTTGGAATGCTCTGCAGCTGCTCGGAGCTTGGCTTCGACGACAAGGTGGTCCCGGTGGTCAGCCGCGAGGGCATATGGATACTCCCGGACGAGTTCACGCCCGGTCAGGACATAGTGGAAGCAATGGGTCTTAAGGAGACCGTGGTCGATTTCGAGATCACGCCAAACAGGCCGGACTGCCTCTCCATGCTGGGCATGGCGAGGGAAGCTTCCGCGACCTTCGGAACGCCGCTCAGATATCCTGAGACCGAGTGCAGAAAGGTCGCTCCGGAAAAGTCCGAGGACTACATAAAGATCAGCATCGAAAGGCCGGACCTCTGCAAGCGCTACTGCGGCAGGGTCATAAAGGACATAAAGGTGGAGCAGAGCCCCTGGTGGCTGCAGCGCTGCCTGATATTCTCCGGCCAGAGGCCCATCAACAACATAGTGGACATCACCAATTTCGTAATGCTGGAGTACGGACAGCCGATGCACGCGTTCGACATACGTACGGTGCGCGGAGCCCACATAATAGTGGACACGGCGGCTGACGGCGAGAAGTTCACCACGCTGGACGGCAACGAAAGGACGCTCAGCAGCTCAATGCTGATGATCAAGGACGAGGGCGGCTGCACAGCGGTCGCCGGAGTAATGGGCGGTCTGGCATCAGAGATCGAGGACGACACCAACATGGTCCTGGTGGAATCCGCCAACTTCCTGGGAGACAGCGTACGCCGCACTTCCAAGGCGCTTGGTCTTAGGACCGAGGCCTCCGGCAGGTTCGAGAAGGGCATAGACCCCAACCTTGCCAAGGACGCCTGCGACAGGTTCTGCTATCTTGTGGAAGAACTGGGCGCCGGCACGGTCCTTACCGGAGACGTGGACGTGTATCCGACGGTGGAAGAGCCCGTCACCATAGACATCCGCGCAAGCCGCATGAACAAGCTCATGGGCGTGGAGATCACCACTGAGCAGATGTGTGCTTATCTGAACGCTCTGGAGATAAAGACCTCCGTAAACGGAGACGTCATAACCGTTACAGCCCCCACCGTAAGGCAGGATCTGCTTATCGAAGAGGACTACGTGGAGGAGATCTCCCGTCTCTACGGCTACGACAAGCTGCCCGTCGCGCTTCCCAAGCACACCGCGGAAGCAAAGCTCACTCCCAGACAGGAGCTGCGCAACCTCGCCAAGGACGTGCTCACCGGTCTCGGGATGGACGAGGTCCAGACCTACAGCTTCGTAAGCCCCAGGGCGTCCGACAAGGTAAGGATACCGGAGGGCGACGCCAGAAGGAAGTTCATCACGCTCATAAACCCGCTGGGCGAGGACACATCCGTAATGAGGACCATGATCCTTCCCAACGCGCTGGACGTTCTTGCCACCAACTACAGCAGGAGCATCCCGGAAGCCCGCATATTCGAGCTTGGCAACACCTTCTTCAATACCGGGAACGGACCGGACGGTCTGCCTGAGGAGAAAGACGCGCTCTGCCTTGCCGCTTACGGCCCCGCGGAGAACTTCTACCTGATCAAGGGCCGTGTGGAAGAGTTGCTGCGCATACTCGGCATAAAGGGCGCGGAATTCGTAACCGAGAGCGCGGATCCCAGCTTCCACCCCGGGCGCTGCGCGCGCATCCTTAAGGACGGCGCATCGGTAGGCGTTCTCGGGCAGGTGTACCCGGAGGTATCCGAGGCCTACGGCATAGACTGCGAGGTCTACGCCGCGGAGCTGGATTTCGCTAAGATAGCGGAGATCTCCGACAGGGAGAAGAAATACGTGCCGCTGCCCAAGTATCCGGCAATGGTAAGGGATTTCGCCCTCGTCGTAAAAGAGGAGATAAAGGCCGGCGACCTAGAGAAGCTCATTGCATCCGAGGCGGGCGGACTGCTGGAGG
>JAFZRK010000051.1 GCA_017619905.1 Bacillota bacterium | reverse complement strand
CTCGCCGCCGCTGGCTACCTTCGCGAGGGGCCTGGGTTCCTCGCCCCTGTTTGCGGATATCAGGAACTCGACCGTGTCCGTTCCGTTCTCCGACATACGTCCGCTGCGCATGTCCACTTCAAAGTCCGCCGCCTCGAAGTTGAGGTCCAGAAGCTCCTGATCTATGCGCTGCTTAAGCACTCCCGCGGTGTCTTTTCTGAGCCGCGAGAGCCGCGCGGATGCAGCGTCGTACTCTTCTTTAATAAGCGTTATGGAGCGTTCGAGTTTGGCCCTGCGTTCTCCTGAGCCCTCTATAAGCGAAAGCTCGTTTCTGGCTTTGTCCGCGTAAGCGAGCACCGCTTCCAGACTGCCGCCGTATTTTCTCCTAAGTGTGTTGAGGGCGTCCAGACGGTCTTCCGCCTGCTCCAGCTCCTCCGGCGAAAAGTCCGCGGAATCCCTGAGATCGCGTATCTGAGAGTTCGTATCGTCCAGGTCGTAGTACGCGTTGGTCATCCTCTCGCAGAGCTGGTTCAGCTCATCAGAATAAGAACTAATGGATGAGAGCTCGTTCATGCAGCGGCCGAGTACCTCAACTGCTGCTCCGTCTCCGCCGAACAGCGCCTGATGGACGTCCGAAAGCGTCGAATAGATCCTGCCGGAGTTCTTCATAAGCTCTATGCGCCTCAGAAGCTCCTCGTCCTCGTTCTCCGCTATGTTCGCCGCTTCTATCTCGTTCAGTTCGTAGGCGTAGAGCTCTCTCTGACGTTCGCTCTCAGCCGTACGCCTGTTAAGATCGGCAAGCTCCGCGCTGTCAACTGCGAACCGGCGGTACGCGTCCCCGACCATCTCTTTTACGCGTGTCAGTTCCGCGCCGCCGTACTGATCCAGTATTCCGAGATGCTTTTCCGGGTCCAGAAGAGTCTGGTTGTCGTACTGACCGTGTATGTCCGCGATGTATCCGCAGAGCCGCGAGAGCGCCGAGAGAGGAACGACAGAACCGTTCACCCTGCACAAGCTCCTGCCGGCAGCGTATATCTCGCGCCTTATCACCACTGGAACATCGTCCGGGGCGCCGATATCCGAAAGAACGCCGGATATATCCTTGTCTCCCGCGTCCGCAACGACAGTTACGACGGCCTTTTCAGCGCCGCTCCTTACGTAGTCGGTGTCTGCCCTGGCTCCGAGCGCCATGCTTACGGCCTCTATTATGACGGACTTGCCAGCGCCGGTCTCGCCGGTGATGATGTTCAGCCCCGGATAAAGATCCAGCGAAAGGTCCTTTATTATTGCGAAATCTTTTATTTCAATATGGGAAATCATTTATCGGCCTTCGATCAGATGATCGCCTCGCGGAAAAGCTCCAGGACCGCGGGAACGTTCTCCTTGCAGTCCACGGCGGCAAAGATGGTGTTGTCCCCGGCAAGAGTACCTACTACGCTTCGCGGCGCTATGTTGTCTATCGCCTCCGCAGCGGCGTTTGCGCAGCCGCTGAGCGTATGTATTACGAGTATGTTCTCCGCGGACTGTATGTCCGTAACGGTGTCCCGAAGTATCTTGCGGAATCTTTCGTCTGCCGCGGAAGAACCCTTGGGGGATCTGGCGTATACGCTCTTTCCGCCGGGACCCGGGACCTTGATAAGCCCAAGTTCCTTAATATCTCTGGAGACCGTTGCCTGCGTCACCTTAAAGCCCGCGGCGTTCAGTTCCGCTGCGAGCCGCTCCTGCGTATCTATGTTCTTGTCCCTGATTATCTCCAGCAGTTTGCTCTGACGGGATCGTCTCATGTTGTCCTCCGGCGCATAAAACGCATTTTTATTCATCTTTTGAATATTATAGCATAAAAAAAGAGGAGCGCCCGCGCGCTCCGGTCTTTTTTTTGGTTTATTTTTCCAGGGTCTTGATCCTGGCTGCCTTGCCTGTACGCTGTCTCATGTAGTTGAGCTTGGCCCTTCTTACGTCGCCCTTGCGTACGAGCTCGATCTTTTCTATCCTCGGAGAATGAAGCGGGAAAGTCTTTTCCACGCCTACGCCGGAGGAGAGCTTTCTGACTGTGAACGTTTCGGAGATGCCGCCGTTCTGTCTCTTAAGCACGAAGCCCTCGAAGACCTGGATCCTCTCCTTGTTTCCTTCCCTTACTTTGATGGAGACCCTTACGGTGTCGCCGATTCCGAATTCGGGAATGTCAGTCTTTTTGTACTCTTCTGTGATAGATTGTATAAGATCCATTTTCGTATCCTCCTTTATAAGACCTGACGTTCTTAACAGCCTGCACCGGAAACCGTTCATTTCCGGCCTCTGCCAGAGGACCGTCCGAAATACGACTTGGGTATTATATTATAGACGAAATATCTTTGCAAGCGGAATTTTCAAACTTTTCCGCGGCTTTTTATCAGGCGTTTACGCTCTGGGGAACGCCTTGTCGTAAACGTCGATTATCCTGTTCTTTGTCAAGCTCAGATAGATCCTGGTGGCGGTAATGTCCTCGTGCCCGAGGATGTCCTGCAGGGACTTGATGTCCGCGCCGTTCTGGACCATGTGGGCCGCGAACGAATTGCGCAGTATCTGCGGGCTGAGGCGGTCGGTAAGGCCTGCCTCGTCGCCCCTCTGCTTGAGGATCTTCCACACGCCCTGTCTTGTGAGGCGCTCGCCTATGTAACTGAGGAACAGCGCTCCTGTGTCCTCCTTCTTCTTAAGAAGCTCCGGACGCGCGTTCATAAGATAATCCTTAAGAGCTGCCCTTGCCGGCCTTCCGATCGGAACCATGCGGGGCTTTCCGCCGGATCTTACGGAGATGAAGCCGATTCTGAGGTCTATGTCGTTGACGTTGGCGCTGCATGCCTCGGATGCTCTGATGCCGGTGGCGTACATGAGCTCCAGCATGGCCCTGTCCCTCTTGCCTGCGGCGGTCTCGTCCTTGATGTCCAGAAGCTGCTCCACTTCCTCCACGGTAAGATACTCCAGCTCCCTGCGGGCGACCTTGGCGCTCTTTATGCCGCTGGTCGGATTGCTGTCCACCGCCCTTATGGTTACGAGGTAGTTATAGAACGCCCTGAGAGAAGCCAGACGCCTGTTGATGGTGGCATGGCTCTTACCCAGATCGGAAAGGTTCATGACATAAGCTGCTACGTCCGCATTGGCGGCGTCCTCCGGCTCCTTGCCTCTTTCCTTAAGGAAATCGGTAAAATCCCAGATATCCGCAACGTAAGCGCTGAGGGTGCTCTTGGAGCTTCCCTTCTCTTTTTCCATGTAAACTTCAAATTTGTCTACGAAATTCATATCGGCCTCTGAAATACATCATAAAATCTTATGTAAATCATTATAGATTATAAGGGTCCCATAGTTCAATAACAAAAATTGATATAGAAATGCTTTTTTTGACCGATCTATACTGCAGTACAGGGTTTTTGAAATATAAATTCACTTTTTTAAAAAATATTTATTGAAATGCTTTTTTTCGTCTGTTATTATGTGCTTGGTAACATCAACCCCTGATGGTTACTAAATCTCTAATCCCAATACCCCTTTTGAGCAAAACAGGTCGCATTCGCGGCTTGTTTTGTTTTTTGGGTTTTTAATGTATAATCATAATCGACATGAAGTACAACAGCTACACAAAAGGACTTAAATGCAAGGTCTTCGACATCGAGACCACCGGGATATACTCCAACCGCGACCGTATCATAGCCGCAAGTTTCTGCGACACGGACGGGACCGGGCTTAGGCAGTATTTCAGCGAAAGCTCCGCGTCGGAGCATCTTACCGTGTCTTCCATACTTTCCGAACTTCAGGACTGCGATGCCGTAATTACGTACAACGGCCAGAGCTTCGATATTCCCTTCGTGCTGATGCGCGCCAGGAAATACGGCCTTGCGGAATGCCTGCCGGCTTTTCAGAGCATAGATATCTACAGATGGCTCAAGTCTTACTGGCCTCTGGCGGAATCCATGGCCAGTCTTTCCCAGAAGTCCGTGGAACAGGCCCTTGGACTGGACAATAGCAGGACAGACAGAATCAACGGAGAAGAATGCATCCGCCTCTATTCCGAATACATCAATCTGGACAAAGAAGAAGCAAAGGACCTGATCCTTCTGCACAACGCTGACGACGTGCGCCAGCTTGCTGCGATCACCGGGTCGCTCTCCTTCCTGCCCTACGACAGGATAGCTTTCGAAAGGGGCTTCATGATAAAGCTGGCCTCTTACGGACTGTTCGGGGAGACCGTCAGCAAGATCATAACGTCCGGCCTTAAGCTGAGCAGCAGCGGGCTGTGCCTGGAGGCAAAGTCCTATCCTGCCTGCATGCCCGCGGCGTTCTTCGAGGACGAGATGCAGCTGCAGTGCGGAACCGGCGGAGACATTTCTCTGAAGGTAAACGTAAAGAGCAGCGGAGAACTGATATTTGCGGATCTCAGAGCTCTTGGAATTGACGAGGCCGATATCTCCTGCAGGCAGTTCATCAAGAGCGGATATCTGATCCTTCAGACAGAAGACGGCATAAACTGCGGCGCCTGCTGCGAGCTCGCCAAGGTCCTCTTAAGGAGACTGGTATAGATGGATATCAAACTTATCGCGCTGGACCTGGACGGCACCCTCCTTACAACAGACAAACGCCTTACGGACGAGAACCGCAGGGCTCTTGAGCGCGCCGCGGAAAGCGGCATAGAGATAGTTCCCGGAACCGGGCGTTTCTATCTTGGCATACCGGACGTTATACGCGATCTGGACTTCATCCACAACGCCATCACCATCAACGGCGCGGAAGTCCTGGACCTGCGCAAAGGGACCGCTGTCTACGAGTCGGACATTCCGCTGGATACAGCGCTTGGGCTCATGGACAGGTTCGAGGACATGGGCGTTGCCTACGACGCTTACGTGCAGAGCCGCGGATACATGGAGAGACGCTTCCTGGACCATATAGATAATCATCTTCCGGACCCGATATACTGCGCTACCCTGCGTTCCATGAGACAGCCGGTGGACGATCTACGCACGTTCGTTTCAGGGCTTGGCAAGAACATCCAGAAGATACAGATATTCAACCACGACGTAACGCTGCTGCAGAGCACCTGCGACTACATAACCGCGGAGTATCCGGAGCTGATAGCCACTTCTTCCCTCAAGAACAATCTGGAGATAAACAGCGCTTCCGCCAATAAAGGAGACGCGCTCAGGGCGCTTGTGGATTACCTCGGGATAGGGACGGAGAACACAATGGCGTTCGGCGACGGGGGCAACGATCTGCCTATGCTGCGCGCCGCCGGCCTGGCCGTTGCCATGGGTAATTCGCTGAAGATACTGAAGGATGAGGCCGACTATACCACCCTCACCCATGATCAGAGCGGCGTCGCTTATATAATAAACAAACTGCTGGACGGAGAATTGCAGAATACGCCCTGACGGTCCAATTTTGCACTTTACTTTTAATATCCCTTGATATATAATCTTCTGCGTGCCGAAACGCACATGCGCTAGTAGCTCAACGGATAGAGTGCCTGACTACGAATCAGTAGGTTGTGGGTTCGAATCCCGCCTGGCGCACCAAAACAAAGGAGTCACCTGAAAGGTGGCTCTTTTGTTTTGCGTATGATAGAAGGGATTCGGACCCACGTGGGGTCACGTGAAGGCGAGCCGGAGGCGATGCCTGAACGATCCCGCCTGGCGGAATGTCATATCCACAGTTTCTGGATATCCATCACTTCGTCGCTGTCCAGGTACTCCTTAAGATATATCTCGCAGAGTTCTCTCCAGGTAGTCTCTCCTTCGTTATTATCGTCCATTATGGCTATCACCCTGCCCGGGATAAGGATGTCTTTGTTTCTTGAATTCTTCTTATGCAGTCTGGCCAGCGCAGCGACGATGGAAGGCAGATCGGCGTCCTTGAATACTTCTTTATAGAATGCAGCTTCTTTCTTGTGTCTGTTGTTGCGTGAATTGTTGTGCAGTATCCTCAGGACCGTCGCGATGATGAACGTTACCGGCAGAATCGTGACCAGGGGGATCCATACCTTAAGACGCGTAAAGAAACCGTAGAAATCCTCCCAACCGCCGCGTTCAGCCCCTAAAAGCAGGACCATGACGGTGTAAACGATAGAATATATAAAGACCGGTATGAGTGCTATCAGCGAATTCTTTACCGTTAGTTCCTGCTCGGTCATGAAGAAACAGAAGGCGATTATCGCAAGTACCGGACACAGACCGTGCAGGAAAAAGCGGGAACCGCTGAATATAAGCACGAAGCCCTTCACAGGAGCAAGAATGAACAGGGAGACGAGGAACGTAAGCGTTGTGGCGGTGACACCTGCAAGCTCCATCACCATTACCCACTTCGGCGCATGGAAATTATGCTTTCTGAGTCCGTCCACTGTGTAAGGAACGACCAGAGCCATGGCAATGGCGCACAGGATGTTTGAATTGACCGTGAACATGCAGAAAGTCCGCAGTCCCATGTGGTCGAAATTCTCGTCGTAGAGCGTCGTAAGGTTCATCACGACGCCTATGCACACGCATACGATAACGACCAGCGCGGCAAACATCGTAAACATGCAGTGCCGTTTGGCAAGTTTGTAAGAATTCTCCATGACGAACTCCTTTATTACGCCTTTCTGGCGGCGAAAAACATATACTGCTGCATTACTCCGGCAAACCCTTCGTAGCGCGCGAAAGGAAAGCCGTCCGGATAGTGCTCTTTTAATACTCTGTCTATCCACACATCGACCGGGAAAGCCCCTATCCTGTGGAAACCGAAGAGCGAAACACAGTTGGCTACTTTAGGACCTACACCGCGGAGAGCGGTAAGAGCTTCAAAAAGCTCCCGGTCCGTCATCCGCTCCATGGCGGAAAGATCGACGGCGCCGCTTACGACGCCCTGCGCGGCGAGATAAACGTATTCTGTCCTGTATCCCAGAGAACAGCATGCGAGCTCGTCCAGAGGCGCGGCCGCCAGTTCCTCCGGAGTCGGGAATGCGTACAGTCCGTCCCATACAGGCCTTCCCCATCTTCTGCAGAGAGCTTCCACGCAGGTCTTTATGGACGGGATGCTCCTTCGCTGGGAGATTATGAAGGTGATAAGCATCTCCCACGGATCCTGGCGGAGTATCCTTATGCCCCTGCCGAATTCCGCCGCATCCGAAAGATAGACGTCGTCCGGGTCTATCGCCCCGATGAACGCCTCGTAATCGGTGTCCAGGTCGAAATAGTTCCTCCAGAAAGCATCGTTTTCCGGGGTGTCCTCCTCCGCGCTGCGGTAGAAGATCTTTCCTCCTCCGGCAAAACATTCGCGGTCCGACGCGATGCATCTGTACACGTCCGCGCCTGCCGCGATGCTCCTTTTCGGGTCCGGGGACATGCGGAAGGTCTGGCCGGAATCCGCTGTTTTTCTGATGTCCAGTGCGTTAACTTCGTAGAAAAGCATATATGTACCGTCCGTGGTTTTTCTCTGTAAATAAAGTATAATTGCTTGCTCTTTTATCTTCAAGAAGTTAAAATAATAATATTTTATAACTAAAGGAGGATGCCATGAAGACATATCAGAGCATGACCCGTCAGGAACTTGCGGATGCGAAGTCCGAGCTGATGAAGAGATATCAGAAATACAAAGACATGAATCTGTCGCTCAATATAGCAAGGGGCAACCCTTCCACTCAGCAGCTGGACATGATCATGCCCATGATGGACATGATAAACTCCAGGACGGACTGCCGCGACATGTACGGAACGGACGCCAGAAACTACGGCGCGCTGCTTGGCCTTCGGGAAGCCAGGGAATACTTCGGAGAACTGCTCGGCACTACCTGCGAGGAGACGATAGTCGTCGGCGCTTCCTCCATAAACTTCATGTACGACTGCCTTTCAAGAGCAATGCTCAAAGGCGTCCTCGGCTCAGAAAAACCCTGGAGCAAGTACGATAAGATAAAGTTCATCTGCCCCGTTCCCGGATACGACAGGCATTTCGGAATGTGCGAATTCTTCGGCATAGAGATGATCCAGGTCCAGACCGGCGAAGAAGGTCCGGACATGGACGTCATCCGTCACCACGTCGAGAACGACCCCACTGTAAAGGGCATGTGGTGCATCCCCAAGTTCTCCAATCCGCTCGGAATAACCTACTCCGACAGAGTCGTCAAGGAACTTGCGGCTCTTAAGCCTGCTGCAAACGACTTCCGCATATTCTGGGACAACTCCTACATGGTGCACGCCATCTACGAGGACGTTCCCCTGCTCAACATACTGGACGAGTGCAAGAAAGCCGGAAATCCCAACATGGTCTATATGTTCGGATCCACGTCCAAGATCACCATGGCCGGTTCCGGCATCGGCTTCTTCGGCGCGTCAAAGGAAAACATAGACTTCACCGAGAGCCAGGTCAAATTCGAGACCATAAGCTGGGACAATATGAACATGCTCCGCCACGTACGCTTCCTGAAGAGCCAGGGCGGAGTTCCCAACGTAATGAAGAAGCACGCGGAAATACTCCGTCCCAAGTTCGACGCCGTGTTCGACACGCTGTCCAGAGAGCTGGAAGGCAAAGGCGCGGGAACGTGGACCAGGCCCAAGGGCGGTTACTTCATAACATTCATAGCCAACGACGGCACCGCTACCAGAATCAACGACCTGGTTAACGAATGCGGCGTCAAGATGACCGGCCCCGGAGCCACTCATCCCTACCACAACGATCCTGACGACAGATACCTTCGCATAGCGCCGTCCTTCCCGCCCGTGGAAGAGCTTGTGCCCGCAATGGAAGTGTTTGCCGTATGCGCTCAGATAGCCACGATAGAGCAGCTGGAGAAGAAGATATGAGCAGCATCATAATACCTGACGGCTACAGAGCCAAACTTGACTCCTACGACCTTCAGAAAGCCATAAGCAAGATACATCAGATATTCGAGCACAACCTGTCCGAAGCTCTCAATCTCAGCAGAGTATCCGCTCCGCTGTTCCTGGAAGCCGGCACCGGGCTCAACGACGACCTTAACGGCGTTGAACGCAAGGTGGAGTTCGACATAAAGGAAGACGGCCGCATATGCCAGGTGGTGCAGTCCCTCGCCAAGTGGAAGAGACAGGCGCTCAGGGACTATCACTTCTACGAGGGCCGCGGTCTTTACACGGACATGAACGCCATAAGGCGCGACGAGGACCTGGACAACATCCATTCCGTCTACGTGGACCAGTGGGACTGGGAAAAAGTCATAAACATCGCTGACAGAAACATCGATTTCCTTAAGGACACCGTGCGCCGCATAGTCTACGCCATCTGCGACACGGAGCTTCAGCTGCGCAAGGACTACCCCGCCCTCTATCAGCTTTCCTACAAGGACAGAAACGTAAGCTTCATAGACTCGCAGGAACTGGAGGACATGTACCCGGGTCTTTCGCCTAAGGAAAGAGAGAACGAATACCTCAAAGAGCACCACACCACGTGCATCCTTCGCATAGGCGGAGCGCTCAGGAGCGGAAAGCCCCACGATCTGCGCGCCCCGGACTACGACGACTGGGAACTCAACGCGGACATTCTGTTCTGGAACGAGATCCTGGGACAGGCGCTGGAGATATCCAGCATGGGCATAAGAGTATCCCCCGAGAGCTTGGATAAGCAGCTTAAGATATGCGGATGCGAAGACAGAAAACAGCTGCCCTACCACAAAGCGCTGCTCGCCGGAGAGCTTCCTTACACCATAGGCGGCGGCATAGGACAGAGCCGTCTTTGCATGCTGCTTCTGGGCTGCGCTCATATCGGAGAAGTCCAGTCCGCTGTCTGGGACGACGAGACGAAGACAAAATGCCGTGAAAATGGTATAATGATCCTGTAATGGAAGAAAGAAAGACTCGCAGAAAACCGGGCTTAAGCGCCTTTACATTAAGACTTATCGCATTCATAGCAATGACCGTGGGCTGCGCCCAGGTCTTCACGGAAAATCATGAGGTCGACTGGAAGACCTACATGTTCTATTTCTCGTATACCATATTCGCGTTCCTGATGGTAGAGGGAATAAAGCACAGCCGCGACCGCTGGGCCTACCTCCGCCGGCTCGTCGTATTCGCCGCGATCGCGGAAGTCCCGGGAGACCTGCTCTTCTGCGGCAAAGTCTGGGACAACTCGCAGCAGAGCATAATGCTGACGCTGCTTATCGCGTTCATAATCATGAATGCCCTGGATTTCATAAAGGTACGCGTCAACAACATGATAGTGACGCTTGCCGCGGCAGTAGTCCTGTGCTGGGCCGGAACGCTCGCCTGCCGTTTTCTGCGCACGGAACTGGCGGAGTTCGGCATCATAATCGCGTGCATGCTGTACATCTGCAGCAACGTCACATATACGCGTATAATGCAGCTGATATGCTTCGCGGCAATAGTCATATACATCACTGCGGACAACTACCTGAACATCCTTGTGGACGACATCTATTACAGTCTTCCGGACAAGTTCTTCGCCCTTCTGGCAGTGATACTCACCTGGTTCTACAACGGCGAAAGAGGACCGAACAAGCTCTGGGTGAAGGTCGTCTATTACATGTATTTCCCGCTGATGCTGCTGGTCCTCTGGCTCATAAAAACTTACGCATTGGCCTAAAATAACACTTTACAAGGCAAAATGCCTGTGCTAAAATTACTGCGTTGCCTGCGGTATTGGCGGAATTGGCAGACGCGTACGGTTGAGGGCCGTATGGGTAACACCGTGATGGTTCAAGTCCATTATACCGCACCAAAAAAGCTCAGAGATCGCTCTGAGCTTTTTCTTTTCCTTTAATCGCTTATCCGGAGACAGCTCTGCTGTCCGGATTTGCCCGGTCCGTTACTTTGCTGCTTTAAGAAGATCCCTGATCTCGGCAAGGAGCTCTTCCTGAGTGGGAGGAGCGGGTTCTTCCGCGGCTGCTGCCTTTGCGGCTTCCTCTTCGGCCTTCTTCTTTGCCTCGGCCTTTTCTCTGGCCTTGTTGAACGCCTTGACTATCGCGAATACGACGAGCGCTACGAGTATGAAGTCTATGATCGCGGTAACGAGAGTACCGAAGCCGATGACTATAGCTTCCTTAACTACTTCGCCCGCGGCATCCAGCTCTTCCGGTCTTACAATGATATTCAGAGCTGTCATGTCTCTGGCGCCGAATATCCAGCTGATGAAGGGCATGAACACGTCCTTTACGAGGGAGGTGGTGATCTTGCCGAACGCAGTAGCGATTATAACGCCTACGGCCATGTCAAGAACGTTGCCGCGCATTATAAACTCTTTAAACTCTTTTACAAATCCTTTCTTTTCTTCCATAGTCGAACTCCTTCTCCTGAAATATGTAAAAGCTTAAGTTACCTGTACTTACCGGTCTATTTTATTATCATTTTCGTATGATGTCAATTGAGCATAGTACGCCGCGCCTATGACTCCGGCGTCGTTGAGGAACCTTGCGGGAACTATCTCGTAAGGCACGCGGTAGAAGTTCCTTTCAGCCACGAGACGGTTGAGCGGTCCGTAGAGGACCTCCCCCGCCGCGCTGAAGCCGCCTCCCAGAGCTATTCGTTCCGGGTCGAAAGCGCAGCAGAGCCCCGCGATGACGTTAGCCAGATCGTCTATATACGCATCTATGATCAGCCGCGCTGTCTCGTTGCCTTCCACGGAAGCGTCGAGCACGGCCTTGGCGTCTGCGTACTTTTCGCCCATCAGCTCCCTGCCCTGCCTTGCTATGCGTGTCGCGGACGTGTAGACTTCCAGACATCCGCTCTGTCCGCAGGTGCATGGCTCTCCGCCGTTCCGGTAAGGAAGGTGCCCCAGCTCGCATCCGCGGTTCTGACCGCCGTTGAAGACTCTGCCGTCCAGAATCACTCCGGCTCCCACGCCCGTGCCTATGGTCAGCAGCAGTGCGTTCCTGCAACCCTTGAGCGCTCCGGCCTTTAGTTCCGCAAGAGCCGCGGCGTTGGCGTCGTTGAGCATGGATATCTCTATGCCGGGCATCATCCT
>JAFZRK010000050.1 GCA_017619905.1 Bacillota bacterium | reverse complement strand
TTCCTGGATAAGTGCGTTACCCGCATATTCGAGATCGAGCGCCGCCACCTTACCTGCTACGAAGGCAACTACAGTACCTACAAGCAGAAGAAGCAGCTGCAGTACGAGATAGACCTTAAGCACTACGAACAGCAGCAGGAAGAGATAAAGCACCAGGAGGAGCTGATCGCCCGCTACAAGGGGCGCGGCACGGAAAAGCTGATAAAGCGCGCCCAGTCCAGGGAGAAGCGGCTTGCGCACGTGGAACGTCTGGAAAAGCCCATAATGCTCTCCGAGACGCTTAAGATAAACTTTGCGGAGAAGCTGGCATCCGGCAACGACGTGGTGTTCGCGGAGGGCCTGTCCTTTGCGTACCCCGGAGCGGCGCCGCTGTTCCAGAACGTGGGTCTGGACATAAAGAAGCACGACCGCATCTGCCTTGTGGGCGCCAACGGCATAGGAAAGACCACTCTCCTTAAGATAATACTGGGGCAGCTGAGGCCCAGCGCCGGCTACGTGCGGCTGGGACAGAACGTGATGCCCGGCTATTACGACCAGGAGCAGCGCGGCCTCGTGGGAGACAACACAGTCCTGGAAGAACTCCACCGCATATATTTCAGGTACGACCAGACCGATCTGCGCAAGATACTTGGCAGTTTCCTGTTCCGAGGCGACGACGTGTTCAAGAAGGTGTCGGATCTGGCCGGCGGCGAAAAGGCCCGCCTGGCGCTGCTTAAGCTCATGATGTCCGGCTCCAACCTGCTTATATTCGACGAGCCCACCAACCATCTGGACATAGCGGCCAAGGAGGTGTTCGAGGACGCCATAATGCACTTCCCGGGGACGGTCATCATCGTGTCGCACGACCGCTACCTGCTGCAGCATGTGCCCACGGCCATACTGGAACTGACCGCGGACGGCATCGTAAAGTATCCCGGCAAGTACGATTACTACGAAGAGAAGCGCGCGGAGCTGAACGGCAAAGGCCGCGCGGGAGCCAAGGACAGCGAGGACGCCAATGCGAAAGGCGCTGAATCCATAGTTGACCAGCCGTCCGGCACAACGGATGTCCCGCAAAGCGAGCAGCTGAAGGGCGCGGACGCATACAAGGCAAAGAAGGAAGCCAGCGCTGCGGCGCGAAGGGCTGCCAAGCTGCTGGAGAACGCCGAAAAGGCCGTACATGACGCGGAACAGCGCATAGCGGAACTGGAAGAGGAACTTTGCAAACCGGAAATCTTCGGCGACCCCGCAAAAGCTGCAGAGACCGCAAAACAGCTGGAGGAAGCCAAGGCCGCCCTGGACGATGCCTACTGGCAGTGGCTGGAGCTGCAATAACCGGGTAGATCGCAGTTATACGATAAAGCAGCCGCGGCGCATGCCGCGGCTTTTCTTTTTTCTGTAATAGTTTCTTTGATCAACGGTCCAGTACCGGGTGGAACACAGAACCGTCCCCTGTTCCGCTACAGCGGGATGTCGTGCTTGCTGCCGTAGAGGCTGCGCACGGAAAAGCTCTTTTCGTCCCAGAAGATGGGGGCCATCTTCCGGTCGTCCAGGAACATCGAAACAAAATCCTTGAATTCCTGCGGCATGGGCTTGTCGAACGTAAAGAACTGGCCCGCGCAGTTGTCGGTCTCTTCCATGTTGAGGCCGTAGCGTTCCTTCGCTATTTCCTTGAGTTGTATCGCGTACTTGAAAATGAGTGCCATTACTTGCCTTCTGCCTCCGGCGGATCGCCGCGGCCTATTTGCCTTCGAAATTGTATTCCTTGCTTGTGACTACGGAGTAGTGGAAAATGGGCTTGTCCACCTTAAGGATGAAGAGCGGCCCGTGAGGCATTCCCGCGGGCAGGAATACCATTACGCTCTTGGTGAACACGTATCTTTCGCCATCGATCCAGAACTCGATCTCGCCGTTGAGCTCTTCCGGGTGATCCGGATCGGAACCGTAGAAAGCTACGATCTCGTCCGCATCCTCGTGAACGTGGGACTGCGTGGCCGGAAGGTTCTTGTCCTTTACCACTTCGCCGGCCGGCTTGTTGGGATGCAGGTACCAGGACGAGTTCATCTGGAATGCGCCGGGCACTACGTTGCTGTCCAGCCACAGGATGCGCTTTCCGTATTTTTCGTATTTTGCTATCGCTTCCGGCGTTGCGTGATAATCCGGCAGCTTGAGTTCGCAGACCACCTGCGCGCCCTTGGGGCCTTCGTTGTTGTAGTATGTTTTAACTTCCGACATTTCCTGACCTCCGTTATCATATCTTTCCGCAATTGCAGGGCGGGTGCCCCGGGTAATTGAATTATGAACGAATCGCCGGCAATATGCAAGCATTCGATGATGCGGGCCGGCATCCATCGTTTTAAAGCTGCTCCAGCAGAGCAGCCTTTACCGTTTTATAAGCAGCTACGCAGAGCTCATTTACCTTTTTATCAACAGTTCCAGCAGGCCTGCTTTCTTGCCCGCCAGATATATGCACAATATGAGAAACACCGCGGAGAGCATGGCGTCCACGCCTCCCCCGGACTTGATATCCATTAAGCTTACCTTTTTAGGATAAGGGAAGAAGAGCGGCACGCCCTTCTTGTTGAACATGTCCAGGACCACGTGCGACCACGCGCCTGCCACACCCGCGATTATGAACGTTAGATGCTGCGGATAGAAGTACCAGACTATGAGCCCCACAAGCGCCCAGCAGAGCGGCGAGTGGAAGAAGCCCCGGTGCGAAGTGAACAGCCGCACCACGCTTACAAGGTCGTTTCCGACGTTGTTGGACGCCTTGCTGCCCCGTATGTCTATGTCCGGAAGCAGCGCCGCCGCAGCGGAGACGCCTGTTATTATGCCCAGCGTCTTTACGTCCGTTTCCGGAAGCGTTCCGCAGTAATAAAGCCCGGCCGCGGCTCCCGCCAAAAAATGAGTTATCCCGCGCATAGATATTTCCCCTTTTGGGTAATGATATCACATCGCGGGATAAAATGCAAACGTTCGTTCTTTTGCGGAGGGCTGCCCTTCGTTCTCAGGGCCGCAGGCCCCCGAAGATCACTCGTAGTTCTCGTCCGGGATGGGGAGGTTGGGATCGAAGACGAACTGGATCATGGCGCGGTGCTCGCTGCCGTCGCGCGGGTCGATTATGATGTCGTCCGCCATGAAGCTGTCCACGTCCTCCGTTACATTGCCGAACTTGCTGGCGCCGGATTCTTCGTACCACTTTTTATATATGACCTTAAGGCTGGTCTTGGCGTTGCGGCACGCGGCGTAAGCCGGCTGGCTGGGCAGGTTGTGCTTTTTAACGTAGTTATACCTGTATTTGAAGATCTTGCTGCTCTCGCTGAACTTCTGAGCGTAATCTTCTATGAAATCAAGAATGAAATTCTTGTCGGCTTCTGTCTCGGTGTGGAAGAGTATCCTCTCCGTTATGACTATGACCCTCATGCCCTTGGAGGACTGCTGGCTTAAGTCGTCCTTTGTAAGGAAGAACACGGTGAGCGGCGGGAAGTGCTTGTCCAGCTTTTCCTGAAGGATCATCTTAAGGCTTCTGGAGATGAGCGCCAGCGCAACTATCGCGATGACCGCCGGCCAGATCTGATATCCGGTGAGTATATACACCGCAACTGCGACGGCTATGGTCACAACTGCTGTTATCTTGTCGAACATACAGTCTCCTTGATCGATAAAACTGTAAATGTGCTATAGCGTATACCTATTATATATAATTGCCGTAAATAAGTAAATGAGGGCCGGACACTGTCCGGCCCTCTTTTTGTCGATTGTTTGATCTACTTGAACACTTCCTTGGAGTAGGCGTCGATCTCTTCCGCGATCATGTCCTGTACTCCGGGGTAGGTGCTCATCGGCAGACCCTGGGAAGCGCACGGGATGAAGTAGAGCTTGCCGCATGCGTCGCATGCCTCTCTTACACGCGCTCTGATGATCTCTCTGGTGGATCCCGGGAAGTCGACAGTCGCGCTGTCGATGCCGCCCATGAACGAGATCTTGCCGCCGTACTGCTTGATCAGCTCCGGTATGTTGTTGGTGTTCATGACACCCTGCCATACGTCGATGCCCATGTCGATCATGTCCGGTACGAGCGTCGCCGCGTAGGAGTCGGAGTGATGTACGATCAGCTGTACGCCGTGGCTCTTGTAGTATCCGTAGATCTTCTCATAAGCCGGCTTGTAGAACTCTCTGAACATCTCCGGGGAGATGAACGTGGAGATCTGGGAGCCCCAGTCGTCATGATGGAACATGGCTTCCGGATGTACGTACTTGCAGTACTCTGCAGCGTAATCCAGCTCGAACTGGGTGATCATGTCGATCATCTCGTGCATCTCGTCCGGGTTGGTGTAGAAGTACATCATGGTGTTCTGGATCTCGCAGAGATAGTGGCACTGCTCGAAGACGCCGGGAGCGAAGTAGCCCGTTACGAACTGCTGCTCTCTGTCGATCTTCTCGGCTGCCGCTATGAAGGGCTCCCACTCTTCCGCGTCATAGACGACGTTGGGGACCTTTACATAGTCTCTCCAGTTTTCAATGTCCTGTACGACTATCTTATCCTGAGTATGAACAGGGAACGGGCCCGGGGTGCCTTCCGGCCAGGACTTGGTGATTCCCCATGCGTTGACGACGTTGTGCTCGCCGTACTTGGGGTTCGGATTTCTCTTACCGAACGGGGAACCCATTACCAGTCCCAGATATTCGTAGCAGTTTACGAATCTGTCCGGGTGACCGCCGTGGATGGTTTCCAGAAAATTCTGTCTGATTGTAAGCATTGATTTGTTACCTTTCTATTAATACTTATATGAAGCAATATATGCGTCTGTATTAATATTGAAATGCTTTTTAGATAACAGAGGCAATACAAATGACCTCTGTATTGCCTCTGTACTGTGTGTTGGATTATTATCCTTCGATCCTTGCGTCGATCTCAGCCTGAGCCTTGGCAACGTCTTCTCTGGTGTACTTGTATCCGATGAGGATGAGCAGGAAGCCGACGATGCAGAAGATGGCCGGTACAAGACCGAATGCAATGGTCATGCCCTGACGGGCGGTTCCTTCGATGGCTACGTCAGCCTTCCAGCCAGCCACATTGAGGCAGGCAGCGATGATAACGCCGCGGAGGAAGACGCCTATCTTCAGAGGAACGTTCTGGAGTCCGTTTACCCAGCCGGTCGGGTTGGATCCGGTCTTAGCAGTGAGCAGTACTACTGTGTCTGCATAGAGTCCGGGGAAGGAACCAAGAGCCATGCCATAGAAGAAGAATGCGAGAGTGATGTAAGCCATTACTGCAGCCGGGGAAGCATACAGGAAGTAGTTGCCGAGGAGGAAGATAGCCATACCGGCAAGAGCGATAAGAACTGCCTTCTTGGTGGATACCTTCTTAACAAGAATTCTTGCGCAGTAAGCTCCGAGGATACCTGCGATGGAGGTGAGCAGGGAGTAGGTAGCCTGCATTCCGGGAGCGTGAGCAGCGTCTCTCCAATAATAGATAGCAGCGCCCTTGGTTACGAAGTTTACGCACCACTTAGCAAGGTCTGCAAGCATGATCAGGAGAACGATCGGGTTCTTGAACAGCATTGCGAACATCTGGCCGACGCTCATCTTGTTCTGCTCAGCAAGCTTCTTGGCCTGGATGGTGGCCTCGTCTTCGGGCTCTTCATAACCCTCGGACAGCTTGAAGTGTACGAAATAGGTGAGTACCATTACGATACCGAGAACGAATGCGCAGGCAGCGAACTGGTTCTTCTGGCCTACGATTCCGCCCAGAACGGTAGCGAACGGAAGTCCTGCATAGGAGAACAGGAGAGAACCAACGTTGTTCCAGAGGGCCTTACCGGATGCAATGACACCTCTTTCTTCCGGGGTTCTTCCTATTACGGATACCATCGTGTTGTTAGCTACGTAACCCAGGTTCCAGAGGAAGTGAGATACGATAGCGGCTATCGCGATGATGGCTCCTGCTACGGTCGGGTTCTCCGAGAGACGCAGGAACTGGAATGCGAAGATGAACGGTACGATCCAGGGAACTATTACGAGCCAGGAACGATAACGTCCGTACTTCTTGGGTCTGGTTCCGTTCATGATCATGCCGTATACCCAGGACAGGCACGCGTCTACGATCGAGAATACGGAGTTGATCACGCCTGCCTGAGTTGCGGTAAATCCGCAATAGTTGGTCATGCAGGTCATGAAGTAGAATGTTTCGACGTTGGACATGAGTACGAAACCGCCGTCGCCAACACCGTAGAAGGTCTTAACTGCTTGTGTTAATCCTTCCTTGCGTTTGAATTCTGCCATTTTTTTCCTCCTAGAAAATAAATGATTGCTGACATGTCCTTTCCGGCATCCGGCTCCGGAAAAGACATAAAACTAGCGATGTTAAAAAATTATCGCACTCATATTCTATATAGTAGACTTCCTGCGGTCAACGATTATAGCGCGCAGTGGCTGATTTTCCTTATTTTGATGTTATATCGCTCTTGCCTTTCCTCATTTTTGCGGATAAAATAATCTTGTAAAAGGTAACGCTTTGGTCAACGATGCTTGAACAAAAGAACAACGGGCGCGCGTCGGAGGCCGGAAAGACATATAATAGAGTAACGAAAATGGCAAATCTGACCGCAAATAACATCAATAAACCGGGACGCATACTGCTTAACACACAGATGATAGCGGACGACCTTACCGATATGGGCTGGTCCTTTCTCCTCAATTCAAAGGATAAAAACCCGTCGCTGAAGGGCTTCGAGCTCTACGACGGACAGAAGGATCCGGACGAAGGCGTGATATACATGCTGCCCAGGGGAAAGACCAAGGGCTTCCCGGTGGACAGGGTCCCCTACATAACCGCGGAGGCGGTGTTCGGGGCGGCGCCGCACATAAGGAGCGTGGAGCGGTCCGACGCGGAGATTCTGAACGCCCTGCTCAAGATCTTCGAAAGGTACCACCAGTTCGAGGCGGACATTAACGACATCCTGATAAACAGCGGCAACCTGAACGACCTGTGCCGTCTGGGGATAGAGTTCTTCCACAACCCCATGTACATCCACGACAGGATGTTTACGGTAATAGCGCTGCCGGAGTACAAGGAAGGCATGATCCAGTTCGAGCGCTCAGAGAGCGGCGACAGCATACACATTCCGCTGTGGCTGGTAAACGACTTCAAGTTCGACGAGGCCTACATAGACACACTCACCAAGCACGAAGCAGCCATCTGGGGACGCGAGGAGTTCCCGAAGAACATGCGAAGCCTGTACGTCAACATCTGGGACGACCAGTATTACTGCGGAAGACTGCTGATAAACGAGCTGGACACGCCGCTGAAGCCCGGTCAGTTCCGGCTGGCGGAGATGTTCGCGGAATGTGTGAAAGTGCTTCTGCTGAGAGACATCCGCCATCCGCAGAAGGTCTACAGCGACTACGAGGATACCGTAAGAACGATAATACGCGGAGGCGAACCGGACAAGCGAGACATCAACGCGCTGCTGGAGATACTCGGCTGGAAGGAGAACGACACCTACATCTGCCTTAAGCTGCAGAGCCAGAGCCCGGAGATGCAGATAAGGTCCGACTCGGCGCTGCGCAGCAAGCTGACGGCCGTGTTCCCCAGAAGCTTCGAGTTTTTCCACGAGCAGCGCCTATGCATGATAATCAACTACACCAGCGACAACCGCGACGGCGAGACCATAAAAGCTGCGCTGGCCCCGCTGGTAAGGGACAGCTACATGTACTGCGGGGTCTCGGCGCCGATACACGGACTGGCAAAGATACGCACCGGTTTCGACCAGGCTGACATTACGCTGGAGCACATAGAAAAGACCCGCGACCGCTGGATAATGCTGTTCAGGGAGTGCGCGCTGGATTACATGATAAGCACGCTGAGCCGCGACATGGCGCCTGCCGATCTGGCGTCCGCGCATCTGCTGAAGCTCCGCAGGATAGACCAGGAGAAGAAGACGGACTACTACCACACGCTGAGGGTGTACCTGGAGAACGAGCGCAGCATCCCCAAGACCTCCGAGGCCCTGATAATCCACCGGACCACGCTGCAGTACCGCCTGGAGAAGATAGCGCAGCTGACCAGACTGAACCTGGACAGCGAGGACATCCGTGTGTACCTGCTGCTGTCGTACAAGATACTGGAGCAGGCCGGGATATAAGGGGATGAATGCGCTGCCCGGACCGGGAAAGCAGGCCGGCTCCGCGTGCAGCGAAGGGTTCTGCCCCAATTTCTCGCATTTTTTATAAAACAGGGGGAAGAATGACGTTGGCGTTTTCCCCTTTTTCGTGCAAAAAACTAAAAACAGGGGGATGCCGGCTGCCTGTTTTCCCCCTGAAACGCGCATAATAGCAAAAACAGGGGGAAAAGCAGACTGAATTCTTCCCCCTGTTTTTATAATTACTGTCCTATTTGGGACGAAATGAAACCGACAGTATAAAAACGCCACCGGCCGGATGATGACCGATGGCTGTATTATTTGTTGCTGTTCTATGGATACTTATTGGGGTTCAACGGCCCTTGCGTTAGCAACTGATAATTAGTTGCTATGCTAATGCCCTTGTAATTACTATGCTCTGCCATGGCTGTGGCTTCTGTTCTTCCGGGGCCATTGTTCTTTAGCCCCGAACAATAACTTCTATTCCTCCGGGGTCATCGTGGGGAAGAGCAGCACGTCGCGGATGCTGGCGCTGTCCGTAAGGAGCATCACCAGACGGTCCACGCCTATGCCCATTCCGCCGGTCGGGGGCATGCCGTACTCCAGAGCGTTTATGAAGTCGTAGTCCACGCGGGCCTTGCAGTCCGGCTCTATGGCCTTGCGCTCGGCCACCTGGCGCTCGAAGCGGGCGCGCTGGTCTATGGGGTCGTTCAGCTCGGAGAACGCGTTGCCGAACTCCATGCAGTTGATGAAGAACTCGAAGCGCTCCGTGTAGGCGGGGTCGTCCGGCTTGCGCTTAGCAAGCGGGGAGATCTCCACCGGGTAGTCGTAGATGAAGGTCGGCTGGACCATCTTGTCCTCGGCGAAAGCGTCGAAGAACTCCGGCAGGATGTTGCCTATGGTCTTGACTTCCGGCAGCTCCACGTGGTACTGCTTGGCCAGCTCTATGGCTTCCTCGTCCGTCTTGACCAGGTCGAAGTCCACGCCGCTGTACTTCTTGACGGCTTCCTTCATGGACATGCGGGTCCAGTTGTCCAGATCTATCTCGGTGCCCTGGTAGTTGATCTTGCGGGTGCCGCAGACCTTGTCGGCCAGGTATTTGATGAGGCCCTCGGCCAGATCCATCATACCGTTCAGGTTAGTGTACGCTTGGTACATTTCAATGGACGTAAACTCCGGATTGTGGCGGGGGTCCATGCCTTCGTTGCGGAAAATGCGGCCAATTTCGTAGACGCGGTCCATGCCGCCCACGATGAGGCGCTTAAGATAGAGCTCGGTCTCTATGCGCAGGACCATGTCCATGTCCAGCGTGTTGTGGTGCGTGGTGAAGGGCCTTGCCGCCGCTCCGATCTCGAACGGGGTGAGTATGGGGGTCTCCACCTCCAAGTAGCCCTGGGCGTCCATGTAGTCGCGGATGCCGCGCAGGATGGCGCTGCGCTTTACGAAGGTCTCCTTTACCTCCGGGTTGACCATCAGGTCCACGTAGCGCTGGCGGTAGCGGAGCTCTATGTCCGTAAGGCCGTGGAACTTCTCCGGCAGCGGGTGCAGGCATTTGGACAGCAGGGTCAGCTGCTGCGCCTCCACCGAAAGCTCGCCGGTCCTGGTACGGAACACCTCGCCGGTGACGCCGATGATGTCGCCTATGTCCAGCTTCTTGAAGCCAGCGTAGGGCTCGTCGCCCAGAACGTCGCGGCGCACGTAGAGCTGGATGTCGCCTTTGTCGTCGCGCAGGTGCGCGAAGGACGCCTTGCCCATTACGCGCTTGCTCATGAGGCGTCCGGCTATGCTTACGATCCTGCCGGAATGCTGCTCGGCCTCCAGGGTCTCGGCGAATTCCGCCTTAAGATCCGCGGAGAACGCGTCCTGCGGGAACTTGGTTATGAGGTAGGGATCGCTGCCTGCGGCCTGAAGGTCCGCCAGCTTCTGCATCCTTATCTGTGTCTGTTCGGAAAGGTCCTGAACGCTCTGCGGCGCCTGGGCCTGTGTGTTGTTGTTTTCCATGATCGTTGAATTTTCAATACTTAAACGATAGCAACCAAAAAACAGTTGCCATTATTCCATGCTTACGCAGAGGCATCCCCGGTCCGCGGGCGGACTCAGAGGACCGTCCCCTGTGTCAGTCCTTTATGATCTCCATTACCTGGTAGCGCAGGACCTGACCTTCGGAAGCGTCCTTGCTCTCGATGACGACTTCCACCTTGTCGCCTACCTTCTTGCCGATGAGCGCCTTGCCGACCGGGGACTGGTTGGAGATGCGGTTCTCTATGGGGTCCGCGTCCGTTATGCCCACGATCTTGTAGACGAAGCTCTCCTTGGTCTTGAGGTCCTTGATCTTTACGGAAAGGCCCAGGTTGACGTGCTCGCCGGTCATCTCCTCTTCCGCGACGATCTTGGCGTTGCGCATCATCTCCTCCAGCTTGAGGATCTGGGCTTCGACGTCGGCCTGTTCTTCCTTGGCGGCATCGTATTCCGCGTTTTCGGAAAGGTCTCCGAAGGACCTTGCGATCTTAAGGTGCTCGGTGACTTCCGGACGCCTTACCGTTACGAGATAGTCGTGCTCCGCCACGATCTTGTCATAACCTTCTTGTGTAAAAAGAATCTCTTCTGCCATGATGTTCTCCTTTGGTTTTATTGATGAGCGGCGCTTTGCAGCCGCAGCATTTCCTTGATCTTCTTATGTGCGGCTCCGCGCCGCGCAGCCGCGTCATTTCCTGTTATCTGCGGCCGGCCGTCAGGAGGGCCGCGTCGTTAATGAACTGTATCATCTGACAGGCGTCCGCCGCCGTGTTTACCTGCCTTCGGAGCTCCGCCGCTCCGCGCACGCCCTTGGTGTACCAGCCGAAATGCTTGCGCATCTCCATCACCGCGGTGCGGTCGCCCTTTATCTGCCTCAGCAGTTCGAAGTGCCTCAGCATCATCGCGGATATCTCCTCCGCGCTCCTGTACCGTTTGCCGGCCTTCGGGTCCTGCCATTCCGCGAATACCCAGGGGTCTCCCAGAGCCGCGCGTCCTATAAGGACCATTCTGCAGCCGGTCTGCTCCATCATCCTGCGGGCGTCCTCCGCGGACTGAACGTCTCCGTTTCCGGCAACCGGTATGCTCAGCGCGTTTGCTATCTCCGCGATGGCGTTCCAGTCTGCCTTTCCGCTGTAGTACTGCTCGCGGGTGCGTCCGTGGACGGCTACCGCGGATGCTCCGGCCCTTTCCATGAGTTTGGCGAAGCCCACGTAGTCGTAGGTGTTCCGCTCCGCCGGCCCTGCGTCCGCCGATCCCGCCTGCGTCACGTCCGGACCGCCTGGCTTTCCGCAGAACCCTATGCGCATCTTTACGGTGACGGGCTTCCCGCCGCCGTGTTCTACCGCGGCTTCCACGCACCTTGCGGCATTGTCCGGGTCAAGCAGCATGGCTGAGCCCTCGCCGTTCTTAACGACCTTGGGCACCGGGCATCCCATGTTTATGTCCAGAAACGCGTTGGGGCGGTCCTTCAGCTTGTCCGCCGCAAAGGCGATCATATCCGGCTCGCTGCCGAAGATCTGTATGCCCACCGGTCCTTCCGACGGGTCTATCGCCAGCAGCTCCTCCGTCCCCGGGCTCCTGTAGTAGAGTCCCTTTGCGGAGACCATCTCCGTGCATGAGAGCGCCGCGCCCTGCTCCCTTGCCAGCCGCCTGAAAGCGGAGTCCGATATGCCGGCCAGCGGCGCCAGAGCCATGGAGCTCTCAAGCGCCAGCCCTAAAAACTCCGTCATTCTTCCGCCTTCTTGTCTTCCGGCTTGTTCTTTTCGTAGATCAGCAGCAGTCCCTCGAGCGTCAGCATCTTGTCCAGAACGTCTATGCAGTCCGAATTGTCCTTGATGATGTACGCCATGCCGCCGGTGCCTATTACGGTTATGGGCTTGTCCTTGCCGTAGACGGCCCGGATCTCTTCCTTCATGCGCCTTACGATGTATTCCGCCATTCCTATGTGGCCGAACACCAGACCGGCCTGCATGCCTTCAGTGGTGTTGTGGCATATGGCCTTCTTAGGCACCTCGATCTCCACGCGGGGCAGCTTCGCGGTCTTTTCGAACAGCGCCTCGGAGCTGATCTTAAGTCCGGGAGCTATTGCGCCGCCCAGGTACTCGTTCTTGTCCGATACCGCGCAGAACGTTGTAGCCGTACCGCAGTCGATTATGATCAGCGGCGCAGGATATTTGGCCACGGCCGCCACGCTGTTTACGATACGGTCCGCGCCCAGCATCTTGGGGTTGTCGTACTTGATGATAAGTCCGGTCTTTACCCCGGGGCCCACGATTATAGGCTCGCAGCTGAAGTAATAGCGGCACATGTGCTGCAGCGTGTACGTCATGGACGGAACTACCGTCGAGATTATGACGTCGTCCACGTCCTTGAAGGTAAAGCCGTGGGTGTCGAAGAGCTGGCGGATGAATACCGCGTACTCGTCTGCGCTCTTCTTCTGGTTGGTCTCCATACGCCAGGAACCCTTGAGCTCCTTGCCGTTGTACAGACCCATTACTATGTTGGTGTTGCCTACGTCTAAAGCTAAAAGCATGTCAGTGTACCGGCCTTAAAACGGTCCGGCCTCCTTTTCTATCCTCTGCACGGCCAGGGCTACCATGAGTCCGGGCACGATGGTGTTTGCTGTGATGTCCGTTCCCAGCATCTCGCGTATGCGCTTCAGACGGTACTGGACCGTGTTGACGTGCACGTCCATGAGCCGCGATGCCTTGGAGGACGAAAGTCCGGCGTCCAGCACGAAGACTTCCAGGGTCTCCATCAGCTGTCTGGACTTGTTGTCCGTGGCGTCCCTGAACGGGCGGATCAGGTCCAGATAGTTGCGCTTTACGCTGCCGCCGTTCATGCAGATGTTTACGCAGTTAGCGGCAAGAGCCAGCTCGAACTTGGTGAAGGACCGCTTCTGCGGGAATATGAACTGCACGAATGCTTCGGTCTCGTTTATCAGCTGGAACGCGTTGCAGGCGCCCTCTATGCCGGCGCCGCTCATGACGCTGAAGGTCTTCTTTGCGCCGTACTGCGAAAGCAGGTTTGCCAGCTTCTTCCAGTCGTCGGAGGTCGGAACTTCCGCGTTGGGGGAGCTGAGCACCAGGCCGACTATCTCGTCCGGCTCGGCTATCTTTATGGTGCGAAGGCCTTTCTCGGTCTCAAAGCCGGAGATGGCGGGCAGCGCCTCATCCTTCCTGGCTCCGGAGATCATGAACACGCCCTGGATGTCGCTCTCCTTAAGCCCCTGCTCCTCCATGAGGGTGTGGGCAAGGCCGCGGTTGCCGCGCCTTAAGGCGCGAAGCATCTCGGCGGCGGGGTCACGGTCGGGAACGTAGTTCCACATTCCCATGGCCAGCTCCATTATCTCCGCCAGCTTGGTCATCTCGTCCTGGGTGTAGTAGTTGTCGTTGTCCGCAAGCATCAGATAGTAGCGGATGCCGGCTATGTCCAGCGGGCCCCAGTAGGTCTCAAGTCCGCGCACGTCCAGGCGTATGCCGCGGCGCTCCTTGTCGAAGTCCAGCCGGTCCAGACGCGTCTTTACGGCGTCCTCTATGCTTACGGTGTGACGGGTCTCAACGGAGAATACCACGTTGAAATCCGCCGAGAAGAGCACTATCTGGAAGTTGTTGTTGATGGCTGCCTGCTTTGCCGCCTGCTGGAAGTTGGAGTACTTCTCGAAGTTGAGCAGGTGGTAGATGGTGCCGTTTAACAGGTTGTTGCTGAATGTCTCACTCATTGCTGCCGTCCTCTTCCTGTTCCTTGTCCGCCTTGCCGGATCCGGTGCCGAGCGGCTGCTCTTTTCCGGTCTGCGGCTTCTGACGCTTTTCGTCTCCTACCACGGAGATGTGTCCGTTCTTATCTATCCTTGCGATACGCGTGTGCACGGGAGGCCTCTTGGGTGTGCCTCCGGACACTGCGTTATCCAGCTCGTCGCGCATGGCCTGCTCCGCGGCTTCCTTCTTTGCGCGGGCCTCCGCCTCGGCGTCTTCCACCTCTTTGCGGGCCTTGTTCTTTACGGAATCCTCGTCCTGAAGCTCTGCAACTGTTTTTGAGTTGCTGTATATCGCCTCGAACTGATCCGCGTCCAGGGTCTCCATTTCCAGGAGCGCCTCGGCTACGCGGTCCAGCTCCGCCCTGTGCTCTGTCAGCAGTCTTTCGGCGTCCGCGTAAGCGGCGTCGATTATGTTGCGGACCTCGGCGTCTATCTTGGAAGCAAGCTCCTCCGAGTAGTTCTGCTTGGACGTAAAGTCTCTGCCCAGGAACACTTCGTCGGAGTCGGAGTAGTTGATGGGGCCTATGGCCTCGCTCATTCCGTACTTGGTGACCATGTCGTGAGCGGTCTTGGTGGCGCGCTCCAGATCGTTGGAAGCGCCGGTGGAGATGTCGCCCAGGACCAGGGACTCCGCTATGCGGCCGCCCAGAAGGTGCATGATGTCCTGCTCCATCTCAGTGCGGGTAATGTAGTAGCGGTCCTCCTCCGGTAGCTGCATGGTGAATCCGCCGGCAGTTCCGCGCGGCATTATGGTCACCTGATGGACCGGATCCGAACCCGGGGTGGCTCTCATGACTATGGCGTGGCCTGCTTCGTGGTAAGCGGTGAGCTTGCGCTCCTTCTCGCTCATTACGCGGCTGCGCTTCTGCGGGCCTGCTATGACGCGGGTTATGGCCTCTTCCAGGTCCTCCATGTGTATTATGGTGCCGTTGCGGCGCGCAGTCAGCAGCGCTGCTTCGTTCATCATGTTCTCTATGTCCGCGGGGGTGAAGCCCGGGGTGCGCTTGGCCAGCACCTTAAGGTCCACATTCTCGTCCAGCGGCTTGTTCTTGGCGTACAGCCGGAACACTTCCTCGCGGCCCTTTACGTCCGGCGTGGAAATGGTTACCTGACGGTCGAAACGTCCGGGCCTTAAGATGGCGGGATCAAGGACGTCCGGACGGTTGGTGGCTGCCATTACGATTATTCCCTCGTTGGC